>JAYVCI010000083.1:0-14214 GCA_043750035.1 Chitinophagaceae bacterium | reverse complement strand
CGTTTCTCACCACAATGCCCGCTAGTGCAACTATTCCAATACCGGTCATTATAATAGATATATCCATGTGGAATATAACAAATCCTAATAATACTCCTATAATAGAAAACAAAATTTCGGATAATATAATTAATGGTTTTGTAACCGAATTAAATTGAGAAACCAATATTAAAAATATCAATCCCAAAGATATAAGCATAGCCATGCCAAGGAATGAACCTGTTTCTTTTTGTTGTTCTTGCTCACCACCAAATTGTACTATAATATTACTGGGCACTTTAAATCCTTGTAGTTTTTCTTGAACCACTGCTACTACTTCATTGGGGTTATATCCATTCAATACATTACTACCCAAAGTAACTATACGGTTTTGGTTTTTGCGGTGGATAGCACCATAGCTATTTGTATATCTTATTTTTGCAATAGATGATAAAGGAACTTGTCTGATAGCACCCTGCATATTCATATCACGGTAAGTGATTTTCATATTGAGCATATCATCCAAATTATTGCGGTCATTTTCTTTCAAACGTAATACAATAGGATAGTCATCGTTCTCATCACGAAACTTTGAAATCTCTTGGCCTGCTAAGGCTTTGCGTATTTCATTTCCTACTTGCCCGGTATATAATCCTTCACGCAGTGCACGGTCGCGGTCTACTTCTATTATAATCTCGGGTTTATTACTGTTCAGGTCACTTTTCAATTCTTCTACGCCACCAATTTTACACGAGTCTAAATATTTTTTCAAACTACGACCCGTTGCGGTAAGCTCTTTCAAATCATCACCCATTATTTCTATACTAATAGGTTTGCCCGTTGGCGGTCCTGCTTTTTCTTGGTCAACAGTAATTTCTACTCCAGGAATTCCTTTTATTTCACTACGCACTTTATCCAAATAATCGGAGGTGGATTTACCATTACGTTTTGCAAATTCTACAAATGCTATAGAAACTCTCGCCTTGTGCGAACCAGGTGATTGGTCGGGGTCTCCGGGGTCGTTGGCACCAATGGCTACATTCGATATCACAGATTCTACAATACCGCCTTCATTAATTTCATTGCCCACAACTTTCATCACCCGTTTCTCGATTAATTTGGTCAATGAATCTGTATAAGTAACATCACTTCCCACAGGCGTATTAATAAATACATTCACAAAATTGGGTTGGCCTTTGGGGAAGAAAACAACCTGAAGTCCGGCAGCACCTACCAATATAAAAGATAAAATTAACAATCCAACAGTTCCCCAAAGCATGGCAGCAGGGCGTTTGCCTTTAAGTAATACTGTGAGCATTCTTTCATATCCATTTATAACCCTGGGCCAAGTTTTTTCTTGGAATTTCTTTATAATACTTTCTAATACATAACGGTGAAATAATACCAACAGATATATAACTACCATGAGGTTACCCATAAAGAAATTACCTTGTATATAGCCTATAAAAGCTAAAGCTATAAACATGATTAAACCCCAGCGGCGGTTTTTCTTGCGTTTGGCTTTGTCTATATATTCTTCGCCATGTGGTTTCATAAACTGTACAGCAAATACAGGATTAAATATATATGCCACCACCAACGAGGCGAGTAAAGTAACAATTAAGGTAATAGGCAAATAGAACATAAACTTCCCTATAATACCCGTCCAGAACGCCAGTGGGATAAAGGGTGCAAGCATAGTTAGTGTACCGGCAAGTACGGGAACAAATACTTCGCCTGCGGCATATTTTGCAGCTTTTACTATGGGTACTTTCCCGTTATCAAATATACGGTGGGTGTTTTCAATTACTACAATTGCATCATCAACTACAATTCCCAATGCCAATAAAAATGCAAACAACACTATCATATTTAATGAGAAGCCAATACTCGGAAAAACTAAGAATGCAATAAAGCATGATAAGGGAACTGAGAGTCCAACAAATATAGCATTGGTGGCACCCATAAAGAACATTAATATAAGTGTAACCAATATAAATCCGATTACAATAGTATTGATCAAATCGTGCAGTGTTACACGTGTTTGGCTCGATTGGTCACCTGTAATACTTACCTCTAATTCTTTGGGAAATTCTTTCTCTTGCAAATATTTAACTATACCACGAATAGTATCGCTCGATTGTATTAAATTTTCTCCAGCTTTCTTTATTACATTTAAAGTAACTACATTTTTTCCTTCTAATCGTGCAAAGCTTTCGCGTTCTTTATAGGTATCTTCTATGCTTGCAATATCTCTTAAATATATGGTAGCACCACTCATGCTGCGTATAATAATATTCTCCATTTGCTTAGGGTCCACAAACTGACCTTTAACACTAATAGAACGGTTGAGTTCGTCCATTTTTAAATTACCTGAGGGCACTGTGGTGTTCTCAAAACGTATCGCATTTTCTATATCAGCCATAGTTACATTGGCAGCTTGCATGCGGCTTAAATCCATATTGATATGAATCTCTCTGTCCAGTGCACCTATTATATCTACACGGGTTATTTGTGGCAACGATTCAACCCTGTCTTTAATCTGATCGGCATATTTTTTCAATTTATTCAAATCGAAGTTACCCGCCAAATTCACATTCATAATCGGCTGCTCACTAAAGTCGAATTCTTTTACAAAAGGTTCTTTTCGTGCAGGGTCGTTGGGTAATTCCTGTTCAGATAAATCAACGGCTTCTTTTACTTTTCGTTTGCACTCATCGGGTTTTTTATCGGTATTAAATTCTACAATTATAATAGATACATTTTGTATAGAAGTACTGGTCAATTTTTTTACGCCATTGATTGCTTTTAGTTTTTTCTCAATAGGTTTGGTTATCAAATTTTCAATATCTGAAGGAGAAGTTCCTGGAAAAATTGTTTGTACCGAAATGGTTGGTACCACAATATCTGGAAATTTTTCCTTAGGCAAACTAATATATGACATAATACCTGTAATTGTCAATATTGCCGCAATTACAAATATAGTAGTTTTGTTATCAATACTCCAGCTTGTGGGTTTAAATTCTTTGTTTAAATCTTTCATTATATTATATGATTAAATCAGGTATTAAATAATTGTATATGATATAGTTTTTATATAGGTTAAATGAATTGTATTATAACAGGTGAATTAAAAACATTCATAATTAACCATTAACCATTTATTCCGCCGCGGCGGACATCATTATTATAGTTTTACCTCTTCCCCATCGTTCAAATCTTGATAGCCCGTAGTAATTAATTCGTCACCCGGTTGCAGCCCCGATTTTACTTCTATCTTACCATTATAGTTCATGCCCACTGTTACAATACGTTTGCGTGCCATGGTTTTTTTACCTTCATGCACTAGTACAAATACATAAGCCCCTTCTTCATTATTTTGTATGGTATTGATAGGTATTACCAAAGTTTTGGGATTTTCATAATCTATAATTTTTAGGATGGCCACCATATTGGGTTGGTAATTGGCCATATCGCCACTAAGTGTGCATTCCACATTAAAAGTGCGTGACATGGGGTTTATTACTTTGCCGGAATATGATACTGTTGATTGTGTTTCTTTATTAATATCGGGGAATTCAATCAATACATTATTGCCTTGTTTTATTTTGCCCGAATAGGTTTCAGCTACATCAGCCTTTACTTTCATCTTTGAATTATTTACTACGCGGAATGCTGGAAAACCTGGTGATGCAAGCTGTCCCACTTTTGCAAATACTTCATCAACCACACCATTCACCAGCGATTTTATTTTGAATGACTCGAGGTTTTCATTTAACGATGCCCTGCTTTTTTCAAGAGCTTCTTTATTATTCTTTGCTTGCAGAAAAGCAATCTCACTTCCTATTTTTTGGTCCCACAAATTCTTTTGTCTTTGATATACAGTAGTTGCTAAATCCAGTCTGTTATTTAGTTCTGCCAAACCACTGCGAAGGTTTTGGTCATCCAATTGAGCGAGTACTTGCCCCCTGCTAACCATATCGCCTGCTTTTACATATACGGCGGTAATAGTTCCGGGAGCTTTTGCAGTAATAGTTACATTCTCGTCAGCATCAACCCTGCCTTGTATTTCTAGGTAATGTCTGAATTCAATATTTTCAAGTTTTGTAACAGATACCAAACGCGATTTGTCATCCGTTTGTGTGGTATCTAATGCAGCAATCTCCTTTTGTATTTTCGAGATTTCGTCTGTTACTTGCTTTTGTACTTTTACCAAACTGTCCAATGACGCTTTCTTTTGGTCTAAAGTTGTTTTGCCACCACCACAACTCGCCACAAGGCTAATTATAATAATTGAAGTAGTTAATAAAGATAAAGATTTCATCCGATAGCTATCGGATTTGTATTTTACATTTTTCATTTTGTATTTTATTTTTTTATATTATATTATATAATTAGGTTCTTAGTTTTTGCCCATTGCTCTTTTCAAATCCGATTTGGCTGTGAGCAATTCATATATAGCATTCAGATAATTTGTTTGTGCTGTTTTGTAGTCATTATCGGCTGTTTGCAATTCAATACTATTACTTACGCCTTGGGTGTATTTGATAGTAGTTGTATTATATATTTTTTCTGATAAATCTCTGCTTCTTTTTTGCAACTCGAGCATCTTAACAGCATTTTGATATTTACTTCTTGCAGCAAAATGTTCAAGGTTCAAAGCATTGGAGAGATAGGCTGAATCATTCTGCAATTTCCGCAACTGAATATCGGCCTGGGCTATTTTGGATTGCTTTTGAAAACCATCAAAAATTGGAACTCCTAATCTAATTCCTATCAATGCCGAAGGGACCCAAGGAAGTTGGGGAGTTGGTTTAAACAAATTATCATTATTGCGGTTCAGTGCACTTTGAACAGAGCCAATTAAAACCAAATTTGGCAGATAACTGTATTGGTACCGTTGCTTGTCAAGCGTATATAATGTTTGCTGTTCTCTCAAAAGTTTATATTCTATTCTACCTTGTAAACTAAAATCGGTATTGGTCATATCAGATGCATCAGCAGTATATAGTTTTTCCAAATTATCTGCAAGCGTAATAGGTTTTGACACATCATATCCCATTTGTAGTTTGATAGCTTTGTATGCAATTTCTTTCGAGTTTTCTAAATTGGCTTTGGCTATTTGAAGATTGGAAAGTGTGAGTTCTAATTTGTCAACATCCAGCGATTCCACAAAACCATTTTTGTTCATCTGTTTCATTTCAAACAACAGCTTTTCTATCCTTGTGAGGTTCTCGTTTACCAGTTTAATATTTTCGGCCAAAATTAAAGCAGCATAATATGCTTTTGTAATATTCGACTCCACATCAATCTCACTTTTGGTTATCAATTGTTGCGATAATATAGCTACTTCTTTAGCGGCTTTAAGTCCTACTATATATGAGCCATCAAATATTAATTGGCTGGCTTGAATTGCAGCAGTTATTTGATGGGTAGTGCCAAAAGTAAGCTTCAAATATTCATCAGGTTTGCCACCAAATACGTTTGGAATAAAACTAGCTGGTAATTTCAAAAAATCGTTCCATTGAAAACTGCCATTTATTTGCGGTAATCCCACCGATTTTATTTCCTTCACCTGTTCTCTCGATTTGTCAGCATCAAGTTTGGAATTAAGCAAAGTAGGGTTATGTTTTTTTCCATAATCAATTGCTTGCTGCAACGAGAAATTTTCTTCCGTTTGCTGGGCTTTCAAAGCATTAAGCGATAAATAGGTTAATCCTATTAGTATCAGTTTTTTCATAACTGTGTTATTTTATTTTCTAAATATTTAATTCCTTTGGGAGTACAAACGCCCCTTAAATGATAAGTGATAAATTGATGGTAAATGTCGTGAAAACTATATTCATGGTCTGGAAACAATTCATTGTTTACCGTTAGTCCGATCATCTCCACATATATTCGGCAAATTATTTCTGTATTGATATCATTTCTATAATATCCTTCGTGCACGCCATTGTCCAAATTTGCCTTCACCATTTTGGCTATAAAACTTCTTTTGTGTTCGTCAAATCTTTTCCAGCTATCATGATAATATTTTTTCAGATCATTAATAGTCGTTGGGTTCACATTCCTCATGGTTTGGTTCACGCGTTTCACAATGCATAGCACTTCATCTATAGGGTTTTTTCTTTCGGCATGTAAATCACTAAAGTATGCTTCCTCGCAACTAAAGGTATGGTCAACGGTTTGTTTTACCAAGTCTGATTTATCGGAAAAGTATTGGTATAAAGTTTTTTTGCTAATACCCAATTCACGGCTCACATCGTCCATGGTGGCACATTTTACCCCAAGTTTCATAAAGATGGATTCAGCCCCTTCTAGTATTTTATTTTTTGTATCTTTTTCCAAAACGTATGGCAAAAAAATTTATAAATGCGGTTTGTACTTTTGTGTATTTATGCGAACCGTATTTACAAGTAAGCGAAATGTAAAATTTTTAAACCCATCCATTAATTGATATTTTATATTGATAATCAGATTATTAAAAATTTCAAAATCACGCAACCCTTTGTATTTGTAGCTTTTGAACGTACACCAAGGAAACAAAAATAGCTAAAAAATGTTTCCTGTGTTTCTAAAAATTAAAAAAAATAACACTGCTCAACGAAATTATACAAAGCATCAAGTTTACCTTTGACCCCGTGAATGTGAGATTTAACGATAGCTTAAATTATCTTAGGAAATACAACACCTTAAGGTTGTGGAATCTTATACAAGTTTGGTTCAGCTTTCATATTTCTAAATTATTCAAAAAGTCTTTTCATTTTGGAATGCCGGTCAGTGCTTCTATCGAACCCACCACATCTTGTAATTTGCGATGCCCCCAGTGCCCCAGTGGTTTACGTTCGTTCTCCAGACCTACGGGTATGCTACAACCCGAAATGTTTCGTGATACCATAGACCAACTAGCTCCTAGATTAACTTATCTCATCTTATATTTCCAAGGGGAGCCTTATTTGAATCCCGATTTTTTAGATTTTGTAAAGTATGCAAATCAGAAAAAAATATATACAGCAACATCGTCCAATGCCCACCACATCTCACCGCAAATGGCCGAAGAAACAGTTAAATCAGGATTAGATAGATTGATAATTTCGATTGACGGAACAACCCAAGAAACCTACAAGGAATACAGGGTTGGAGGTAGTTTGGATAAAGTATTACAGTCAACTCAAAATCTTATTGATTGGAAAAAGAAATTAAAAACTAAAACACCCCATATTATATGGCAATTTATAGTCTTTAAACATAACGAACACCAGATTTCCGCTTTCAAAGATTTGGCAAAAAACTATGGTGTTGATTGGGCTATAAAAACTGCTCAAATATATGATTATGAAAATGGCAGCGATTTAATACCTGAAAATGCTCGCTATAGCCGCTACGAAGAAGTCTATACGAATGGATTTACCTTGAAAAACAATATGATGGACCATTGTTGGCGAATGTGGCAAGGCTGCGTAATTACTTGGGATGGTAAAGTGGTGCCTTGTTGTTTTGACAAAGATGCAGAGAACAGGATGGGTGATTTGAACAGCAAAAGCTTTTCAAAAATATGGAAAGGCGAGGCTTACAAAGAATTCCGCTCTAAAGTTTTAGGCGGTAGAAAAAATATTTCTATCTGCCAAAACTGTACAGAAGGTACAAAAGTTTGGGATTGATAACATTGATTGTCAAGCATATAAATATGACAAATAAATAAAGTATTTTTTTTTATGAATCCTAGGCAACCAAAAGCAGGATTATATGGTCAGTTATTTAAAGCGGAGGTTTTGTAAAGCCGTTTAAAAGTCGTTATTTTGAAGTATAATTTTAGAAACAATTTAAGATCCCAATGAAAAGAATTTTACCCATCCTGCTCTTTTTACTCTGTCTTTCTCAAAGCATGGAAACCAGGGCCACCCACATGATGGGAGCCGACATCGAATATACCTGTAGGGGTAAGGACACCTTTGATTTTATAGTGAAAGTTTACAAGGACTGTAAAGGAATAAGTCTCACCCCTATCACCATGACCATCACTGGCGTAGGCTGTTCCTACTCCTCCAGCTATACTATGACACAGGTCTCGTGTGTGGATATCACCCCTGTGTGCAAAAAATCCTGCTCCAAGTGCGACCGCACCAACTGCAACTCTTGGGGCTACCCCAATGGGTCCAATGCCAGTTGTACCTTTCCTTATGGTATTGAGAAACTGATATTCAAACAAACGGTCATCTTCAAGGGCACCAACTGCTGCAGGTTCCGCGTAGCATACGAGCAGTGCTGCCGCAATGGTATAATTACCACGTGCTGTGCCGGCGAAAATTTCTATTCCTATGCAGAGTTCGACCGGTGCATAACCCCATGCAACAACTCGCCGACACTTACCAACGACCCCGTGGGCATGTACTGCGTGGGCAACTGCATCTGCTACAACAACGGTGCCCGCGACACCTCAAACTACGACTCTATATCCTACCACATGGCCCAGGCCCTCACGGCCTTCGGCTCGTCCGCCACCTACCAGGGCTCCTACAGCTACAAGTACCCTTTGTACTACGACGGGTTTCCCAACATAAAAAAATACAACGAGAAGACCTGCAAGGGCTGGCTGCTCGATTCCATTACCGGCGACCTCTGTTTCAAGCCCATGCAGCAGCAGGTGTCCGTTGTGGCTGTCGAGATAAAAGAGTGGAGAAAGGATTCCAACGGGAAGATGGCAAACATTGGCATCACCCGGCGTGACATGCAGCTGATTATTGTGGCCAACTGCACCAACAAGGCTCCCAGCCTGCCCGCCGCCACGCAGGTGGGCTGTGCGGGTGACCTGATATGCTTCAGCGGCATAAAGTCCAGCGACCCGGACACCAAGGACACCGTGAGGCTCAGCTGGAACTATGGCATACCTAAGGGCACCTTCACCGCCAAGTTCAATGGAAGCAAAAAGCAAGAATTCGATTTCTGCTGGCAGACAGTCGATAAGGACGCCAGTAACACGCCCTACTTCTTCACGGTGAAGGCCATCGACGATGCATGCCCCTTGAGCGGGCAGTTCTCCCGCAGCTACTCGATCCTGGTAAAGAAAAACCCAAAGGCCGCCCGCAAGTACACAATCCTCTCCTGCGGCCTTGTTCGGATGGCAGCAACACCCCTCAACATCAACAAGGCAAAAGAAGCCTTCACCTACCAGTGGACCGTCCCCTTCCCGGGCGGCACCAAGTACAACAAACAGGATACCACCCACCAGTTCCACACCAGCGGCCAGAAGATAGTCAGGCTCGAGGTGTTCCTCAACGGCTGCGTGATGGCATACGATGACACCATCGATGTGCCGCCGTTCGTCTCCGTGGACATCGGACCCGACACCACCCTGTGTGCCGGAAAATCATGGTCGCTGTCGGCAAGGGTGACCGACGGGGTCAAGCCCTTTAGGTACCTGTGGTCTCCTGGCACTGCCGGCGACACACTGACCACCTTCACAAAAGATACTTCCAGTACCACCTATATTGCGTGCTTCGTCACTGACAGTATGAACTGTACCTCCTACGATACCATGATACTCAACATCATGCCGCTGCCGCCGGTCGATCTGGGCCCCGACAGACGGGTGTGCAAGGGCGACAGCATCACCTTTGACGCAGGCGACAACAACGGCACGGGCAACGTAAAAGCCTATATATGGACCGACCTAGCCACCAATACCACCATCTCCACCAATAGGTACGTAACCGTTTTCGACTCTGTTTCCCTTGTGGCCGCGGTGTACGACTCTACCGGCTGCGTGGGCAGGGACACGGCCAATGCGTTCTTCAATATCAACTTGTTCGATGCCGGTCCCGACCGCTACCAGTGCTACGGGGACAGTACCGATATCAAACCGAGCGGGGCCGACTCCATCGTGTGGACCGACCTTGCCACGGGCAACCTGCTGCACATAGGCGACTCTCTCCGCATGTCGTTCACCGCCACCACTCAACTGTTGCTACACGCCTTCACCACCTACGGCGGCGTTACCTGCGAGGCATGGGACACCCTGCTGGTGGAGCTCAAGAGCCCGCCCAAGCTAGACAAAGAAGTGCTGCGTGGCTGCCTGGACAAAGGCTACAACACCAAACTCACCCTAAAGGATGCCACCGACAGCGTGACCGGGCAGAGCGTGAAGAACATCTGCACCTGGACCTGGACAGCGACCGATTCCCTGCTGAAGGCTGCAATCGACACCGTGAAGAACGAGGTTGACATCAAGATACTGGGTTCCACCTACAAGTGGGGCAGCAAGCTATCCCAACAGACCGGCCCTTATGCGATTATCACCTGCGTGACCAACTACGGCTGCAGGAAGGTCGACTCCGTAATGGTTATCGTGGACCCGCTGCCCCCCATCAAGATAAAACCCCTCAGCATCTGCGTGAACCAGGCCAAGGTGAAGCTCGACAACTGGGGCTCCCCCAACTCGGGCGGCAACCCCGTGTCCACCATAGGCCAGACATGGACCGGCAGCGGCATATCTCAGGTGGGTACCAGCTGGTACTTCACCCCCGCCACTGCGGGCGTGGGCCAGCACATCATAAAATATGAGTACGTGGACATCAATTCCTGCAAGGGCAGCGACACCCTGAGCTTCTGGGTGAAGCCCATACCCGTTGTGACACGCCAGAACCCAAGCCCGCTTTGCTGCACCGACGGCATACAGGACCTGTGGAAGCTCACCAACGCCATGCCCGTCACCGGGACCTGGCACGGCACGGGCGTGCTTGACTCCATCCTCGGGACTTTCGACCCCGCGATTGTGCTCAGCCCCGCCAGCGTGGGTGCCCCGCCCGTTAGCTCCCAGCTCGTGTTCTACGTGGACGGTAATGGCTGCCCTGTTTCAGATACTTTTAATATTACCATCAATCCTGTCCCACTAGTTGTGATTCAGCCCGACCGCGACATCTGTTTTGACAGCGTGCCCTGGAACCTGCCCATGTACAACGACCCTGGCGTTACCTGGATGATAGACACGATAGTGGCCCCCTACAGCACCTTCAGCCCCGGCACCTGGGGACTTGGGCCCCACAAGCTCACCTTCCTGTACACCAATCCATCAACAGGTTGTAAGAACAGGGACTCTATGACCCTCAACGTAGTAGACCCGCCAACCATAAAGATAAAACCCGTGAAACCACTGTGTGCCGGCGAAAGTTTCTCGGTCGGATGCACCTTCACAAACGCGGGCGGCGTGTCGTGGCTCACCTCGAGCGGTGGCACCTTTACCGCACCCAACGACACAACAACGGGCTATGTGCCATCTGCGGCTGATATAAGCAACGGGTTCTTCCTGCTCGAGGTAAGGACCACGGGCAACGGTGTGTGCAACCTTGCCATCGATACCTACACCGTGTTCATATACCCCGTGCCAGTGCCAACACCACTCACTCTTCAAAAAAGGTGCTCGCCTCTTGACGCCATATTTGCCGCCAGCTCGCAGGTGCCAGGTTGCACCTACACTTGGGACTTTGGCGACCCGATGAGCGGAACGCTGAACACAGCCACCACCGCTGACGGGGACTCGGTAAGCCACCTGTACATCAACAAAACAAACCAGGTAATTAAATATACGGTAACGCTCACGGCCACGTCGCCACAGGGCTGCGACAGCACCGTGGTGTGGGCCGACATAGTGGAGGTGTACCCAAACCCCATAGCCGACTTTGAGCCCAAGCCGCGGAAGGCTACCATCGCCTTGCCCCGCATCAGGTTCGCAAACCTGAGCAAGTTCGTCTCCGACAGCACCCACTGGGAATGGAGGTTCGGCGACCCGCTGGGAGGGACATCTACGGAGAAAAACCCGACCTACTGGTACACCAACACCGACACCGGCACCTATATCGTGTTCATGAAGGCAACAACCGAGTACGGCTGTGTGGACTCCACGGAGCAGCCCGTGCACATCGGGCCCGAGATGCTCGTGTTCATACCCAACGCGTTCACCCCCGACGGCTTCGGCCCGGGAAAGAACAACCGCTTCTGGGTGGAGGCAAGCAACTACAGCGAGTTCGAGATATACATATTTAATCGCTGGGGCGAAAATGTATTTTACTCAAAGGACAGGCTGCCGGGATGGGATGGCAACTTCAAGGATGACCCCTGCCAGGTGGACGTTTACGTGTACCAGGTGAACATCAGGAACTTTGAGGGAAAGTGGTTCCACTATAACGGGACTGTGCACCTGATAAGATAAAGGGTGCCCATAAATTTAGTAAATATTGGCTTGAGTATATTGACGATTTAATATTTGCTGTTCCTTTTGTTTCCTGTTTTGTGCGATGGGACACCCAAGTTAAACTTTTAGTTCAAACAGGTCAATAATCTCTTTTTGTTCATCTGTTTTAACCAACAACCTTTGGTAAATATTGTTTGAGAATGGTGTTTCAAAAGATACTTTATAAATTGTTTTTAAAATATCTATTGCTTTTTCGGGACTTAGATTACTATGTTTCAATTTTAATTGCCGCTCTAACTCTTTATAAATCTTACAGGCGGTAAATGATATGCAAATATGAGCTTCTATTCTTCTTTTTAGATGATGATAAATGGGGCGTATTTTTAAATCAGTTTTTGATATTCTAAACGTTTTTTCAATAGCCCAAAGTTGGTGGTATTGTTTTATTATACAAAAGTGATATATTAAATAGTCCAAATTATCTTTAACCTGAAAACCTAGTGTCTTGACAATTTAGTTATGAAACATTATATTTGCAAACAAATTGTAAATATAAACATCATGGAAACAAATTTTAAACTAAAAACTAAAGATAAAAATTACCTTAAAGATTTTATTAAATCAGGGAAACAGAACGCTAAAGAAATAGAACGTGGGTATATTTTAATGGCTCTTGATAAGGAAAAATCTTGTTCTGAAATAATGGATTTTAATTTTGTTGGAAGAACAACAATATGGAGAATTAAAAACAAGTATGTTGAATACGGCTTAGAGGCAGCCTTAAAGGATACTCCTCGGTCAGGTCAACCTATAAAGTATAATGAAAAAGGAGAAGCGGAAATAGTTGCATTGGCTTGTACAAAAGCACCAGCAGGAAGGGCAAGATGGACATTGAAGTTAATGGAAAGCGAATTACGAAATAGAAATGGTATGGAAACAATAAACCGGGAAACAATCCGCCTTACACTAAAAAAAAGAAATGTAAGCCTTGGTTAAAAAAGATGTGGTGTATTGCTGAGATTACGCCAGAATACAGGAAACGGATGTACAGAATTTTGGATTTGTATGAAGAGAAATATAATAGCAAGTATCCAGTAGTGTGTATGGATGAGAAAAATTGTCAATTATTGGAAGAGGCAAGAAGCCCAATTCCTTTAAAAGAAGGAAGTACAGCCAAATATGATTATGAATATATAAGGAAAGGGACAGGTAATATTTTTGTGGCTATAGAAGCAAAGGCAGGTAAACATTTTTTATCAGTTACACAAAGAAGGACTAAACAAGACTTTGCGAATTTTGTAAAAAAGTTAGTCGATGAAGTTTATCCAACGGCAAAAGAAGATAAAGTTGGTATTGGACAATTTGAATACGCATTTTGAAAAATCATTTTACGAAACCTTTTCAAAGAAAGAAGCAAAAAGAATATTGAAACGAATAGAGTTTTATTACACACCTAAACACGCAAGTTGGTTGAATATGGCTGAAATAGAAATAAACATATTGGAAACAGAGTGCTTGGATAGAAAAATCGAATCAATAGAAATGCTGACAGAAGAAGTAAAGGCATGGGAATTTCAGAAAAACAAAGAGCGGAAAAAAATTTATTGGGGTTTTACAAAGAAGAAAGCTGATAAAAAATTATCAAAACATTATGTTTCATGATTAAATTGTTACGACACTAGTTGAATTTCATCACTATTTATATTAATGATTTCATATCTACCAATTATCTTTCTTTCGTTTTTATTAACGCATGATGTCAATAAACATATACAAATAACATTTATTAAAAACTGTTTCATATTTATTGTCGTTTCATACATAGGTTCGAGAATAATTCTGTTCCGAAAATTATAGTTGTGCAGATATATAATATTTTGCATTACGTTTTCTGAATAAGACACTTTTGACGCTGATATTCAACCACGTTGTGGTTGCGTCTATATACATTATTTACACCCCACATTTCATGTGGGGTTATTCATATTAAATCCCTTCAGGATTTTTTCGCTGCTTTGTAATTATATAAATAATCCTACTATCAACTC
>JAYVCI010000082.1:0-13820 GCA_043750035.1 Chitinophagaceae bacterium | reverse complement strand
AGGCCAAACCCAGAAGAGTATTGATGTGTCTTCTTTTCCCAAGGGTGTTTATATAATAAGGATAGGCGGTGCGGTGCAGCAGGTGGTGAAGGAGTAAGCAATATATATATCAGAAAAAAAATCCCGATAATCACTTACCGGGATTTTTCAAAAATTGGTGTCTGAGCGGTCCCGATAGCTATCGGGACGAAGACTAAGTATTATACATTCACCGCAGTTTTTGGAGCAGCGGCAAGTATTTCTTCACTCACCCCATCTTCATATAGTTTAAAGTTTTTCACAAACAACTCAGCAAGGTGATTGGCTTTTTGGTCGTAGGCATCTTTATCAGCCCATGTATTACGAGGGTTTAATATTTCTACTGGCACTTCGGGGCAAGTAGTCGGCATTGCAATACCAAATACGGGATGGTTCTCATAAGCTACGTTATTCAACTCTCCATTAAGTGCTGCAGTTATCATACGGCGGGTAAAACTCAATTTCATGCGTGAGCCTACTCCGTAAGGTCCGCCTGTCCAGCCAGTGTTTATTAGCCACACTTTAATATCCGGATTTTGTTTTAATTTTTCGCCCAATAATTTTGCATAACGACCTGGGTGCAAGGGTAAAAATGCTTTACCAAAACAAGCTGAGAAAGTTGCTTGTGGCTCGGTAACACCAGCTTCGGTTCCTGCAACTTTAGCAGTATAACCACTAATGAAACTATACATGGCTTGGCCCACATCCAAACGAGATATTGGAGGCAATACGCCAAATGCATCCGCTGTTAAAAAGAATATATTTTTAGGTGTGTTTCCAATACTTGGTTTTGCAAAGTTTTTAAGATTATATATCGGATAAGCGGCACGGGTATTTTCTGTAACTGTTATATTGGTATAATCGGGTGTATTGGTTCCATCAATGAAACGAACATTTTCTAATAATGCTCCATCTTTTATAGCTTCAAAAATTTCGGGTTCTTTTTCGTGGGTTAAGTCTACACATTTTGCATAGCAACCACCTTCAAAATTAAATACAGTACTTTCGCTCCAGCCATGCTCGTCGTCACCAATCAATTCGCGGTTAGGGTCGGCACTCAACGTGGTTTTCCCTGTACCTGATAAGCCAAAGAAAATTGCGGTATCGCCACCTTTACCAATATTTGCCGAGCAGTGCATCGATAATACATTATGCTCATGTGGCATACTATAATTAAGCACGGTGAATATACCTTTTTTGATTTCGCCGGTATAACCACTGCCACCTATGATATATATTTTTTTGGTGAAGTTGATAATAGAGAAATTATGTTGGCGTGTGCCATCCTCAGCAGGGGTAGCACGGAAACTGGGCACGTTTAAAATAACCCAATCACTCGTCAATGACTCCAATTCAGATGTTTCGGGGCGTAAGAACAAGTTATGGGCAAATATATTTGAATACGCCGTTTCGGTAATTACCTTTACGTTCAAGCGGTATTTTGGATCGGCACAAGCATAGCAATCGCGGGCAAACATTTCCTTGCCTTTAATATAGTCGAGCATTTTTGCCAAAAGAGCATCGAATTGATCAGGGGTAAACTTGAAATTTACATCACCCCACCACACCACATTTTCGGTGGTACTATCGCAAACCGAGAATTTGTCTTTGGGCGAACGGCCTGTAAATTCGCCTGTGTCAGCACATAAGGCACAGCTATCGGCCAATACGCCTTCTTTGCGTTCGAGGGCTTTTTCTACCAACTGTGTGGGTGAAAGATTGTTGTTGATTTTGCCAACAACGGCAACTACTTGTTCCAACAAGCGGCTGTTGTGTTCGTTTGATGCTTTTGTATTCATTCTTTTTTAGTTGAATTTTGGGGTTGCAAATTTAACCCTGCAAGTACTATAAAAAATGATTTTATTAAGTTTTACAAAAAGTTTTTTTGGCTGAATATTTGAAACCTACTTTGCCTCAAAAGTTTATATTTTTGCAAACCAATTAAAATACATGAAAAAGTACATTTTATTAGTCACTCTCGCAGTCATATCTTTCACCAGAACCTTTGCGGCAGACAACAAGTCCGACTCCATCCTAAAAGCGGTATCTGCCAAATACAAGTCATTTAAGACCTACAAAGCCAGCTTTGTTTTCAATCAGGAGAACAAGAAAGACAAAATCAATACCACCAGGCGAGGGACTATTTATGTGAAGGGACTCAAGTTTAAAATTGAGATGGGCAATATGGAAATATTCTGCGACGGTAAGACTATTTGGAAGTATAATAAAGAAGATAACGAAGTAGAAGTCAATACTTTTAATGCAGCGAAGAATGATTTGAGCCCCCAAAAAATATTGAATACTTACGAGAAAGGTTATGTAAGTGAATTTGTGGAAGAGAAAATGGAAAACGGCGTAATGGTGCAGCAGATAAGGCTTACACCCATCGACAAAACCAAAAACATACATACCGTAAAATTATTTATTCAGAAACAGGGAAAAATTATTGTCCGCACCAAACTCTATGGCAAATTTGGCGATATATATACCTACGAAATCCCAAAGTTTCAGGCACATATAAAAATACTGGACAACTTCTTTGTGTTCAATAAAAAGGCCCACCCGGGTGTAACTGAGAATGATTTGAGAAGTCTTCGGACTTTATATAAAGCTAGACCTGTTCCTAATAAAGTGAAGATGAATAAGCATTTGGCTTATAGTGTAATAAGATAGTTGGCCCCACCCCAGCCCTCCCCTGAGGGGAGGGAGCAGATTTGTGTTTTGATTTAGGATATTGTTATACATCATAACTATTGCCTAATCTTACCTAGCGGAAGTAGCGACAAAGTCTTGATACTTTATACTTGATACTTTATACCCTTTCTCCCCTGTCCACTATTTCGCCCCACTGTGTATAAAACAAAACCATTACTGAGGGGTAACAAATTATTTTTGCAAGGATTAAGCAAACATTTCAATTGGCCAAAAAGAAATTAGAAAATACCGTACCCACCGAAGAATTTGAAAAGGAGAAACCTAAAACTGCCCCTGCCAAGCAAGCGTGGTGGGAGTTTCTGTTCGATCCACGTTTTCATAAAATCCTTGGGCTATTCTTTATATTAACTGCTGCATATTTGGCTTTAGCTTTCACCTCATTTTTATTTACCTGGAAAAGCGACCAAGGTATGGTGCTTGGTTCAGGCTGGGAAGTGTTTGTAACTTATAATCCGGAAGCCGTACAAAACTGGCTGGGCAAATTGGGTGCTATTATATCACACATATTCGTTCACCAATGGTTTGGTATTGCCTCTTATGCTTTTGTATTGTTATTCTTTTTGTTGGGTGGGCGAATGCTTTTCAAACATTGGTTTTTGCCCATCGTGAAAACTCTGAAATATAGTTTTTTTGTGGTGATATGGACTAGCCTTACTTTAGGGCTTTTGTGCAATGTTGTTAATGATTGGTATTTCATGAGCGGTGCTTTTGGCTATCACGGATTTAAGTATTTGGAGGGATTATTAGGTATGGTGGGAGCTATATTATTCTTAACTTTTTATGCACTGGTATTTTGTGTATTGGTTTGGAATATTGAATTTCATCGTCCCAGGCCCTTGGCGGCAATGCCTGATGGAACCGCTGTTCCGCCCCTATCAGATTTGGAAAATACGGTACCCGAAAACCACGATTATTTTACCCATAAAGATAAAATTGCCCATCCAGAAATGGAAGATGTGGAGCCGCCATTGGACCCCAATGATTTTAAACTTATTATAAAAGACGACCCTTTCGGTATTACAGATGACCCCTCCATGCCGCAACCCGAAGTGACCCTTGAAGTAGATATAGAAAAAAAAGATACTTTATTAGAGATTGAACAAACACCCGATGAAGCCCCACATGCTGCAAGGCCTGAGCATTTTAAAATAGGCACACCCTACGACCCTACTTTAGAATATAGTGACTACAAACTGCCCACCCTCGATCTGCTCAAAGAATTTGATGATACCAAAACCAAAGTGAGCATGGATGAGCTTGAGGCAAATAAAAAGCTGATTGTAGAAACACTCAAAAACTATAATATAGGCATTGATAAAATTAAAGCAACCATTGGGCCCACAGTTACACTATATGAAATAGTGCCTGCTGCCGGAATTCGTATTTCTAAAATTAAAAACTTGGAAGATGATATTGCTCTAAGCCTTGCTGCACTAGGCATTCGTATTATTGCTCCTATTCCAGGTAAAGGAACTATTGGTATAGAAGTGCCGAATCAAAACCCTGAAATGGTGCCCATGAAAATGCTGTTGGCCAGTGCAAAATTCCAACAATCGGATGCGGACTTGCCTATATGTTTTGGCAAAACTATTAGCAACGATGTATATGTTGCCGACCTTGCAAAAATGCCACACTTATTAATGGCAGGTGCTACGGGACAAGGAAAATCGGTGGGGATAAATGTTATCATAACTTCGCTATTATATAAAAAACATCCCTCACAACTCAAGTTTGTTTTGGTCGATCCGAAGAAGGTAGAATTATCATTATATAAAACTATTGAACGCCATTTCTTAGCAAAAATTCCGGGTGACCAAGATGCGATTATAACAGATACAAAACTTGTTGTAAATACATTAAATAGTCTTTGTGTGTTGATGGATACACGCTATGATTTATTGAAAAATGCAGGCGTGAGAAACTTAAAAGAATATAATACCAAGTTTCTCGAACGCAAATTAAATCCCGAACAGGGCCATCACTTCATGCCCTATATAGTTGTTATCATAGATGAGCTTGCCGACCTGATGATGACCGCAGGCAAAGAAGTGGAATACCCCGTGGGACGCCTTGCCCAGCTTGCCCGTGCTATTGGCATACATTTAATTTTGGCTACACAAAGGCCCAGTGTGAATGTAATAACAGGAACCATCAAAGCGAATTTCCCAGCCCGTGCAGCGTTTAAAGTTTCCAGCAAAATTGATAGCCGTACTATATTAGATGGCAATGGTGCCGACCAATTAATTGGCAAAGGCGATATGCTTATATTAAATGGAAATGATGTGGTTCGTGTACAATGTGCGTTTGTAGATACGCCCGAAGTAGAACGTGTAGCTGAATATATAGGCAACCAACGCGGCAGCGAGCCATTCCGCCTGCCCGAAATAAAAGACCCCGAAGCAGAAGGCGGATTTGAAGATATAGATACCAATGATATGGATGCCATGTTTGGCGATGCGGCACGTATGATAGTATTACACCAACAAGGCTCCACCTCACTATTACAACGCCGATTAAAACTGGGCTATAACAGGGCAGGGCGATTGATGGACCAGCTAGAAAAAGCTGGCATCGTAGGTCCGTTTACAGGTAGTAAAGCCCGTGATGTATTAATCCCCGATGAATTCCATTTGGAGCAGCATTTGAAGGATATGGGCGTATAGAGGAATCTGGATTCAGGATTCGGGGTGTCGTTGTAATATGATATAGTTACCATACTTTTGAAGTAAAAATATAGAATAGATATGGGAAGAATTATCTGGGGAATTATTATTTGTATATTTATATACCTTGTTTTCCCAACTTTTTTTTGGAGTGTGGTTGTTATAATAGGTATTGTGATATTATATGCTTTGTATAATGAATTCTATCCTTCTTATATAGAATGGAAAAAGAAAAGAGAGATTGATGAAATATTAAATAGGGCTAGTCCAGTAGACAAACCATTAAAAAACTATGATGATATTAAACTCAATATTAGGTATCCATTTTATTTAAAACGAAACTCCAAATCGGAAATATTGCTTGATGAAGCCGAAATGGATTATTTTCTTAAAGCAGCCCAGATAGTAGTAATATACCAAAAATGTTCTGACTATTTTTTAAGAGGGAGACTAAGAACAGGCAGCAATCGAGTAGAAAATATACTAAATCAACTTGAAATCGGCGGCATAATAACTTCTGCTATTTCTCCAAGCACTATATTAATCCCTGACGAGTTTCATTTGGAGCAACATTTGAAAGAAATTATCAAAACAAAAATCGTTGATAAAAATACAGAGAAGAAACCATTAGACCTCGATGATTCTCCTATGCCTCAAACTAAAAATAATTCAAAAAAGCAAAAGGATGAGAATTACAACCCCGCTTTAGAATACGCCCAATATGAATATCCAACTTTGGAATTACTTGACAAATTGACGAAACAGCAGTTTCCGAAAAAATGGGTTCAAGAGAAAAAAGGCCTTCTTCAAGAGTTTCTTACTAATAATAGACTTATAGTAAAAAATATTGATGAATATATGGGTCCTATGTGTTGTTTATTAAAATTGGAAAATCCTATTGGAATTAATGTCTCAAAAATCGAAGCATTAAAAGAAGAATTTTGTCTTGCACTTTCAGTTAAAAATATTCGAGTAGCAATATATAATAGACCTGATTATTTTATTGGGATAGAAGTGCCTTATGAGGAAGAACTTATATTAGGATATAGAGACCTTATATCCTCAGTAGAATTTATAAATTTTGAGGGGGAAATCCCAATAGCTTTTGGTAAAACCCCTATGAATAAAAATGTGATTGAAGACCTATCAATAATTGGGCATCTTTTTATTCTTGGTAATTCAAATCAAGAGTATGCTACATTTTTGGATAGTCTAATTGCGACAATACTATATAAGAAACATCCATCGGAAATTAAATTTGTTTTAATAGATCCTCTAAAGATTAGATTGAATATTTTCAACCCTTTAGAGCGACATTTTTTAGCTAAAGTACCTGGTGACGATGATACCATTATTACAAATGAAAAATCCGCAATAAATACGTTAAACAGTTTGTGTGTATTAATGGACACGCGATATGACTTGCTGAAAGATGCAGGAGTTTATAATATAAAAGAATATAATCTAAAGCTCTCGGAACGTAAATTAAATCCAGAACAAGGCCATCATTTCATGCCATATATTATCGTTGTAATTGATGAATTAGCAGACTTGTTTTCAAATGATGAAATGGATATAACTTACCCAATAGATAGACTTGCCGGCTTATCTAAAAATGTTGGTATACATTTGATAATTGCAATTGAACCTCCAACTGCTCCTATTTTGAAACACCTTGAGATAGAAAATTTCCAATTTCGAAGTTGTTTTTGGGTGAAATCTAAAAATGAAAGTAAGCATGTAATAGATTCAAAAGATGTTGAAATTCTACAAGGAAAAGGAGATATGCTTTTGAGTTCTAATGGCGAAATACAGAGAATCCAATCTCATTTCTTATCCAAACCAAAACTAGAGAAAATTATAACATTTATCAGCAACCAACGCGGCATAGAACCTTTCAGATTACCCAAGGCAAAGAAAACCAAATCGAAAAATCGCTAAATCCCATAAAAAAACTTCTAAAATCAAAAATCGTTAATCCTTGTTCTTAAATCAATCTTGCGTCAGCAAAATCGTAAATCGTAAATCCGCAATCGTAAATCCCCGAATCCAGAATCCAGAATCCTGAACCCAGAATCCCATCTAGTTCCCCCTAAACTCAGGCTTACGCTTCTCAATAAATGCATTCATACCTTCTTTTTGGTCTTGCCCTGCAAATAATAAATAATAGTTTTTGCGTTCAAAATATAATCCTTCTTGTAAGCCCAATTCGTAAGATTTCAGTACAGCCTCTTTCGCCATTTGTGTAGCCAAGGGACTTTGTGCAGCTATTTCTTCTGCAAGTTTCATAGCTTCATCCAAATATAATTCTACAGGGGCAATGCGATTGATTAATCCTGCTGCCAATGCTTTCTCGGCATTTATAAAATTGCCTGTCAATATCATTTCCATGGCCAGGGCTTTCCCCACAGCCCTGCTCAAACGTTGCGTGCCACCAGCACCGGGCATCACCCCAATCTTAATTTCTGGCTGGCCAAATTTTGCGGTCTCGCTGGCTACTATCATATCGCAGGTCATGGCAAGTTCGCAGCCACCGCCAAGAGCAAATCCACTAACAGCCGCTATGATCGGTTTCTTGGTGCGTTTGATTCCGTCCCAGGTACTAAACTGGTCTATCTTCAACATATCAATGGCCGATTTGTCCACCATCTGCTTGATGTCTGCTCCTGCTGCAAATGCTTTCTCATTCCCGGTAAGTACAATCACCCGCACTTCATCCATATCATCCAATTCTTTTAAAGCATCACGCAGTTCGCCCATCAATTGCAGGTTAAGAGCATTCAATGCATCAGGGCGGTTAAGCCTTACCAAAGCTATGTGTTTGCGGTGCTCAGGTTCTACGATGATAAATTCAAAAGCATTCATATTATATATATTTTGCAGCGAAATTATGCAATTAATACCATACGATAAAACATAAATCTATATAGGATATGATATGATTTAATAAAATTGTTTAGTTTCACAACACTTTTGATAGCATTTTCCAGTCCTTGTGAAATTTGATAAGAACAGAATTATTAATTGTCCCTGGTTTATAATAATTATTCTTGACTGCGATTGCATTCCAAATTCATCGGAACGTGAAGCCCATTGCACGCATGAAGCTTTGAAAATCTTGGTCTATATACCGTGTCGAAAGACACTACGGTTTCATTGTTCCGCCAAGTCATCCTGCGGAAGACTTGGTGGGAGCAAGGAGTATATAACATTATCCCATGATGTGAAGTAGGCAAAATGCAGCGATTGATACGCTTGGCCTTACCCTAGATTTATGTGCACCTAAGGCTCCGAACATAAAATTTATTTTTTACCCTTTCCTTTTTTAATTGGGATTGCGGTATTGTTCAGAGAAGATTTTAATTCTGTAACTTCTTTTACAACTTCTTGAATCACCAACATTATTTCTTCAATATCTTTTTTGGTGGCAAAACCATAATTCCCTGTTTGCTCCTCGGCCTTTGCTTTGCTGTATTTCTTTTTGATATCTATAAAAAATTCGGTAACATCCACTTCCAGTATCTCTGCTATTTTAAGTAATTTATTGGTGGCGGGGTCGGTTACGCCTCGCTCAATTTTCGAATAAGCACTGGTAGTCATGTTCAGTTCGCCTGCAACATTCTCTTGGCTCAGGTCTTTGCTTTCCCTAATCTTCCGTATGCGTTTTCCTATAATTTCTTTCATACACAAATGTCCAAGAATAGAAATTTTTGATTTGTCGTATTTTGACTTATTTTTGTCGTTTCAAGACTATTTATGTCTTTTAAATGCAATTAGGTTGAAAATGAACGGAGAATCATTAAATATGAAGCAAAGCAATTTGATATTAAGTTATCAAACGCTAACTCCTGTTTATTTCTTAAAAGTAATAGCATCTTAAAAAACTGAGATGCCAATATTAAACTGGATAGGGAAAGAGAAGGTAATTAATCATCATTTGGATGTGCCTTTTCATACCTTGAATGAAGAATACAGTTTTGGCGAACCATCAGAAAATAAAATTATACATGCCGATAATTTATTAGCCTTAAAAAGCTTGTTGCCCGAATATGAAGGACGTATTAAATGTATATATATTGACCCGCCTTATAATACAGGAAACGAGGGTTGGGTATATAATGACAATGTGAACGACCCTAAAATAAAAAAGTGGTTGCACGAAGTTGTGGGCCGGGAAGGCGAGGATCTGACAAGGCACGACAAATGGCTCTGTATGATGTATCCGCGGTTAAAGTTGTTGCATAAATTATTGGCGGAAGATGGTGCAATATTTATTAGTATTGATGACAATGAATTAGCAAATCTTAGATTAATGTGTGATGAATTATTTGGAAGCGGAAATTTTATAGAATATTTTTCATGGGTAAAAACTGAAACTCCTGCAAATCTCTCTCTCAAAACAAAAAAAGCTATAGAATATATCGTCTGCTATCAAAAGAAAAAGAACAATATAAAATTTAAGGGCCTTAAAAAAGATACTAATAGTAGTAATGGGTTAATGAACCAAACCAATAATGCAAAAGAGTTAATTTTTCCAGCCAATAAAATTGATACCGCCTTAAAAAATGGGGTTTACAAGGCAAAAAAATATGGGACAAAAAATTATGAAATAGAGTTATTAGAAGATACCGAAGTTGAAAATGGTTTTTTTATCAAGCCAATCAAATTATATGGCAAATTCAAATGGTCACAAAGTAATTTAGAGAATGAAATAGCTAGTGGAACAGTTGTTTCTATTAGAACAATCGCCTTTTCACCATCATATGAAAAATCAGACTATGAGCCAGAAGTTCCTTGGAATCTAATTGATAAGGATTTTGGGGTTGACACAAATGAAAATGCGTCAACAGAATTGAGAAAAATATTTGGTGAAAAAATATTTGATTTTCCCAAAACACCATCGCTAATTCAATATTTAATAAATTTCAATTGCAACAACAATGATATAATCCTTGATTCCTTTGCAGGCAGCGGTACCACTGCCCATGCAGTTTTAAACATGAACAAGCAAGATGGAGGCAACAGAAAGTTTATATTAGTTGAGATGGAAGATTATGCTGATACGATAACTGCTGAAAGAGTAAAAAGAGTGATTAATGGTTATGGTTCGGCAGGCTCACCACAAACAGAAGGAACGGGTGGTGGTTTTAGCTTTTACGAACTAGGCTCGTCTTTATTTGACGAAAATGGAAATATAAACGAAAATGTTGAGATTGAAAAAATTCGGAACTATATATATTATACTGAAACAAAACAAATACTTGATATAAATATACATTCAGATACAAAATATTTTTTAAGCAAGTATAATGATACTGCATACTATTTTAATTACGAAGCAGATAAAGTAACAATTTTAAACCATGATTTTTTAAGCACTATAAAAACAAAAGCTGAACAATATATTATATATGCAGATAAATGTTTGTTGACAAAAGATTTTATGATAAAGAACAAAATTGTATTTAAAAAAATACCTAGGGATGTGACAAGATTTTAATTACAAGATATCATGGAATTAAAAAAATATCAACAGGAAATTATAACCGATCTTGATCGTTTTCTAGAACATGTACAACAAGTTAAATTGGTAGGAGATGCATTCCAAAATTTCTGGACCAAACATCCGCGAACTCCTTTGCAGCCATTCCCTGGCAAAGCTATTGAGCCTTATAAGGACAATGTAAAACGTGTTCCGCATATATGTGTGAAAGTACCTACTGCGGGCGGAAAAACTTTTATTGCTTGCAATGCACTTAAAACCATTTTCGATGCTTTTGATTATGATAAACCAAAAGCTGTTTTGTGGCTAGTTCCCTCTATTACAATTTTAGACCAGACTATTAAAAACCTAAGAGATACGAATCATCCTTACCGACAAAAAATAAATTCTCATTTCGGAAATAAAGTTGAAGTGTTTGATAAAGCTGCACTTTTACAGGGAAGTGGTTTTAATGCAACGAGTATAAAAGAGCAATTGAATATCATGATTTTTAGTTTTGATAGTTTGCGTGCGAAAAATAAGGAAGATAGAAAAGTGTTTCAAGAAAATGGAAACCTGCAATCATTTGAAAATATAATTGCACATGAGGATGAACTTACGCTGGGCTCGGTAATAAAATATCTAAACCCTGTTGTGGTTGTTGACGAAAGCCACAATGCTGAAAGTGAATTGAGTGTAGAGATGTTGCAGCAAGTAAATCCCTGTTTTATATTAGATTTAACAGCAACACCACGAAAAAATAGTAATATCATAAGTTTTATTGATGCGATAGAATTGAAGAAGGACAATATGGTAAAGTTGCCAGTTATTGTATATAATCATCAAGACAAAACTGAAGTAATTAATTCCGCTTTACAACTACAGCGAAAATTGGAACTGCAGGCTATTGAAGATGAAAAGAACGGAGGAAAATATATAAGGCCCATTGTCTTATTTCAAGCACAGCCCAGAAATGCAGATGATAATACAACTTTTGAAAAGCTAAAAGAGAAATTAATTGAGCTGAAAATTCCTGCTGAACAAATAAAAATAAAAACTGCAAACATCAATGAATTGAAAGAGTTTGATAATAATGAAAAGTACCCCAATGGCTTGATGGATAAAGCATGCGAGGTTCGTTATATTATTACTATAAATGCATTGAAAGAAGGTTGGGATTGTCCTTTTGCCTATGTACTTGCACCACTTGCTGACAAAAGTTCAGCAGTGGATGTAGAACAGATTCTTGGACGAGTTTTACGACTCCCCAATGTGAGTAAAAACAAAACTCCATTTTTAAACTTCTGTTATGTAATTACGGCATCGGCAAAATTTATGGATACTTTGCAAAATATTGTTAAAGGATTAAACAAAGCTGGGTTCAGTGACAAAGATTATAAACTAGTTGATGAGGTGCAACTTGAAGAAGCAAAAAAAATAGATATATTTACGCAACTTGAACTAACTCCAGTAATACAAACGTCAATATTGGAATATGATATAACTGCAGATATTGATGTTAAAAGAATAATTGATATAAATAGTAGTGAACTTTCTAAACCTGTGGAGGCCATGTTGGAGCAAGGGCTTATAGAAAACGAAGCTATGGAAAAGAAAATTGAAGCTTCTGAAAATTCAAACAAAATAGAATTACCCAGTGAATTAAATGATATGGTAAAAAGATATAATATTAAAGATGTTTTTAAGGAACAGGCATCAAAAATTATAATACCGCAGTTTCATTTAAAAATTCCTGCAATGGATTTATTTGGAGTAGAATCAAGAGAAATTCCACTAGATAAAGAAAATTTATTGGAAGATTTCAAATTAGGAAAAGCGGATGTTAATTTTTCTTTTGATAGCCTAACTTCAGAATTATATAAAGTAGATTTAGATGAAACAAAAAACGACCATACACCAACTTTTGTAAAAATTGATGGCGATGTAAAAGAAAAAGTATTGGCTTATATTCTTGACCCTACAAGAAAAACTAGTAGGATAAAAAATATTTCAAAAAGAATTTTGGATTTAATCGGAAATATGTATCCCATAGATGATAAAGAAATTGAAACCTATATAAACAAAGTTTTAGAAACTTTCACTGATGATCAATTCAAAGATTTTGCCGACCATGAATATAGTTATGTTCAAAAAATAAAAGATAAAATAAATGCTCTAGCATCAATAGCAGCAGAGAAAGCCTTTAGAGATTTTTTAGATATCGACAAATTATTTTTAAAGCCTTCGTATATATTACCACAACAAATTGCACCCAATGGAATTGCTAAAGATATCACTAAATCTCTTTACGAGAAAGAAGTTCACATGAATAATTTTGAAGAAAGTGTAATCAATGAAATTGCAAATATTGAATCGATTCTATTCTGGACAAAAAATATAGAAAAAAAAGGGTTTTGTATCAATGGTTTTATCAATCATTATCCTGATTTTATTATTCAAACAAAAAGTGGCAAAACTATCATATTAGAAACCAAAGGCGATGATAGAGATAATAGTGACAGTGAAACAAAAATAAGACTTGGTAGTATATGGGCCAACAAAGCGTCAGGCAATTTCAAATATTTTATGGTATTTGATAAAAGGGAATTGGAAGGAGCATACAGACTTGATGAATTTATTAACCTAATGAAGAAGATGTAAAATAATATATACTTACTGCCCCCGCGAAAGATTTGACAACTTTGCCTTCAGCGACGCGGGCAAAGTTGTCAAATCTACCCCTGTAAAACACAGTAATCCTGACCAAAAACGACACGTACTTGCATCTATTTCATATGCAAATTGCCCACGAAAGATTTGACAACTTTGCTATCAGCGACGCGGGCAAAGTTGTCAAATCTACCCCTGTCAAACACAGTAATCCTGACCAAAAACGACACATACTTGCATCGATTTCATACGCAAATTGCCCACGAAAGATT
>JAYVCI010000081.1:0-3322 GCA_043750035.1 Chitinophagaceae bacterium | reverse complement strand
TTCCAATGCTTGGCCCTGATACCTGGGGTAAGCAGAAGTGCTGCTACCATATTTGGAGGACTAGCACAGAAACTAAGCTGGAAACAGGCTACAGAGTTTTCATTCTTTTTAGCGGTTCCTACCATCTTTGCAGCCTCTATTTACAAATTAACTAAAAACTGGGACGAAGTATCTCAAATACCTGACTTTGTTAGAGACCTAGCCATTTGCAATGCCATATCATTTGTTATTGCTTTAATCTCCATTTCTGCATTCATTAATTTTATTAATAAAATTGGCTTTAGGGTATTTGGTATATATCGCATCGCAATTGGTTTACTATTCTTGATCTTTGCCCTTAAAAGTTGAGCAATACAGAAAATACAGGTGATATCATACTGGTAGATAAGCCTTTGTTTTGGACTTCGTTTGCCGTAGTCGGTTATTACAAACATTTGTTAAAGCCTATAAAAGTGGGGCATGCCGGTACCCTTGATCCATTAGCCACAGGTTTACTTTTATTATGTACCGGAAAAAAAACCAAAGAAATTTCCACGATACAGCTAATGCCCAAAGTATATACTGGCAGATTTATTTTGGGATACACCACAGCTTCTTACGATTTAGAAACTGAACTTATTGCTTCAATAAATGTTTCAATTACTGAAGACACAATTATTGAAGCAGTAAAAACATTTGAAGGAGATATTATACAAACACCACCAGCCCACTCTGCCATAAAAGTTGACGGAGTTCGCAGTTATGAAATGATTAGGCAGGGTATTGAATTGGAAATAAAACCGAGAGCTGCCACTATATATAAATTTGAAGTGCAAAAATTAACCGAACATATATATAAATTTGAAGTGCATTGTAGTAAAGGAACTTATATACGGAGTTTGATTAATGACCTTGGTGCAAAACTAGGTTGCGGTGCTGTGCTTATTGAATTGAGGCGTACCATGATTGGAGATTTTGATGTAGAAAATGCCGCAAAAATTGATACTTCAAATGTGCATCGTGGAAATAAGATAAGAGATAAAGTATATGATATACAAGATGCGTTATTTTTGCAGAAAATAAATTTTGGCTGTGAAGGTTTATAATAATATACACGACCTTGAAATTATAAATAATCCCGTGGTGACTATTGGCACTTTCGATGGGGTGCATTGTGGGCATATCGAAATTTTGGAATTATTAAAAAAAATTGCACATCATAGCAACGGCGAAACTCTCATCATTACTTTTCATCCACATCCACGCAAAGTATTATATCCGGATGATGACACATTGAAACTGCTTACTACTATAGATGAAAAACTACAATTGTTTGAACAAATAGGCATAGACCATGTGCTTATTTTAAAGTTTGGAAAAGAAGTATCAGAACTTGAACCTGAAGATTTTGTAAAAGATATTTTGGTTAACGCAATTGGGGCAAAACACTTGGTAATAGGGCATGACCACCGCTTTGGCAAAAACCGTAAAGGCGATTTTAATACCATGTTACATTTATCAAAAGAATATGATTTTGTGGTACAAGAAATTCCGCCTTTTTTAGTTGATGGTATAACAGTTAGCTCTACCAAAATTAGAAATGCATTAACTATTGATATTGATTTGTATAAAGCCAACCATTTGCTTGGGCGTAATTATTCACTTACTGGTAAAGTGGTTGAAGGAAATAAAAATGGACATAAACTGGGATTCCCTACTTGTAATTTATTTATAGAAGACAGCAATAAACTTATCCCGGCAAATGGTGTATATGCAGCCATAGCAAGTGTTGCAGACAAGCGTATGCAAGCTGTTGTGAATATTGGCAACCGTCCTACTTTTAATTTAACAGGCATAGTAGTAGAAGCACATTTATTAAATTTTGAGGGAGATTTATATGGCGAAGAACTAACGCTTTCTTTTATTGAACGATTGCGTGATGAACAAAAATTTGAAAGCTTGGATGCTTTAAAAATACAAATCGGAAAAGATATAGAAATAGCAGAAAAAATATTTGCAAAAACTATATGATAAAAGTAGGATTAACTGGTAATATAGGAAGTGGCAAAACTACTGTCGCCCGTGTATTTGAAACGTTGGGTGTGCCTGTATTTGTAGCTGATACAGAAGCAAAAAATATAATGGTTAACGACTTGGAACTCGTTGCAAAAATTAAAGAACTATTGGGTGAAAAAGCATATCTACCATCTGGAGAATTAGACCGAGCTTATATAGCAAATATTGTTTTTAGTGATGCTGATATATTAGAAAAATTAAACAATATCGTTCACCCTGCTGTCGAGAAATATTATGTAGCATGGTGCGAACAGTATGCTCAAGAGAAATATACTATAAAAGAAGCCGCCATATTATTTGAAAGCGGAAGTTATAAATCGTGCGATAAAATAATTACAGTGGCTTGCCATACAGAAACTGCTATTAAAAGAGCTTCTGAAAGAGACGGAAAAGATATGGCAAATATTGAAGCCCGATTAAATAATCAAATGCCCCAAGAGGAAAAAATATCGAGAAGTGACTATGTAATTTGGAATAATGATGGGGATGAGGTATTGCCTGAGGTTATAGCGATACACGAGGGATTAAGCAAATAGGAATATCGAACAAGTCCCGAAGCTTCGGGATAACGCCCGCCGCGGCGGGATGATTTTAGAAGTAAAGTATAATATAATGGCTATGTCAAGAGAAGTGTTAATTGAATTAGGTAATCTCATCCTTAATTTTGAAGGGGCAGAAGATGAACACACAGAGTTGCTTTTATTGTTTGATAAAAATGTACCTCATCCCAATGGTTCAACTTTGTTTTTTTATCCTGAAAATTTCAATGCAAGGAAAGTTGATAAATCAAAATATAATCCGACAGTAGCGGAAGTACTGGATTTGGCATTAAGCTATAAACCTATTCAACTTTAATAAAACAACTAAGTAATCCGTTCGTAAATCAACCCGCCGCGGCGGGCGTTAATCCTTTATTACTTATGACTAAAAGAAGAAAAACCAACACCGTAACAATAGGAAACACGCCAATGGGCAGTGATTATCCTATCCGCATTCAATCCATGACTACCACGGATACTATGGATACAGAGAAAACTGTAGAGCAAAGTATTCGTATGATAGAAAGTGGTTGTGAGTATATAAGAATAACTGCTCCGAGTATTAACGAGGCACAGAATTTACAGAATATAATAGACGAATTACGCAAACGTGGATATAATACTCCCCTAGTTGCTGATATACATTTTACGCCCAATGCGGCAGAAGTTGCTGCGAGAATTGTAGAGAAAGTTCGTATCAATCCGGGCAATTTTGCTGATAAGAAAAA
>JAYVCI010000080.1:0-4567 GCA_043750035.1 Chitinophagaceae bacterium | reverse complement strand
GCCATGGCTTCGGTAACGGTTAGTGGCTGATTGTCCACATTGGTGGTATTGATAAATATATCATAGTTTTTCGATTGCAAACGCCATTCGTCTTTGTTCATTTTACCTGTAAGGGTTATAGAATCTAGTACATTAAGTTTTATAGCTTGGTCTTCAATCTGTTTTTTCGAACCATCTTTGTCAGGCCCTATCATGCACAAGGATACATCTTTATATTTTTGTTTGAGGGTGTGCAATATATCAACCGCCAACACTGGATTATATACTTCGTGCAATGAACGCACCCAAAGTAATTTCAGTTCAAATTTGTCCCTTTTCAGAAACTCGTAATTGTCTACGTCTAAATAGTTTGGGATATAAGTAACCGAAAAACCTTTGCTTTTAAGAATGTCCTCCATAAAATGCGATGGGCTAAGGTTGGCCGCTGAGTTTTTTAATATCCAACGCGATATACGGGGGTTGCGTTTCAGTCGCTCTTCAAACATGCCCCCACGTATAATGGGAACATAAGGGATACGGTTGATACGACACATCAATGCCACCCCAAATGCAAACCAAAAAGCTTGGGTGCTAAAGGAGTCAACCATAACCACTTTTACTTTGTGCGAATATTTGAAAACAGACCAGCACATTGCTATCATCCTCAAATACTTATTTTTTTGGTCGGAGCTTTTATAAACCTTATAGGTTTCGCCCAACTTGTCTGATAAGAACTCGTTGAAAGTAGGCGTAGTGCCATGTTTTGATATGTAGTTCCCTACATAAAGTATCATCTATAGTAGTTTAAAAGTTTGCCCCAAAGGTAAGCGGTTTACCACACTCCATAAAATGAGAAAGTGCTGTTTGTTGATAATAAGCTATATAATAAAGTTTACATTTGTTTTGAACATCACAAAATATAGAAAAAGTATGCCTTAATTTTGCAGCCCAATGAGCAAAATAATTCAACAACTGCCTGCCATATTGTTGTTGGCAGACGGAACTACCTTTAAAGGGAACGCTATTGGCAAAACAGGCACTACCACTGGCGAAATTTGTTTTAATACCAGCATGACTGGTTATCAAGAAATATTTACTGACCCCAGTTATTACAAACAAATTTTGGTAAGCACCAATGTACACGTGGGCAATTACGGTATTGCCGACAAAGAAATTGAAAGCGATTCCATAAAAATTGCAGGATTGGTATGCCGCAGTTTCAATATACCCTATGCCCGCAAAATGGCAGATGGCAATATACAAGATTATTTTGCCGACAATAATTTGGTGGGCATCAGTGGCGTGGACACCCGTGCCTTGGTAACTTATATACGCAACAAGGGAGTGATGAATGCCATTATTAGCAGCGAAGAGATGGACACCACCAAATTGATGGAGCAACTAAAAGCTGTGCCTGATATGAACGGCCTTGAACTATCAAGCATGGTGACTACTAGCAAACCTTATTTTGTGGGCGACGAAACTTCCAGCATTAGAATAGCTTTATTAGATTTGGGTGTAAAACAAAATATCATTCGCTCACTTACCAGCCGTGGCTGCTATGTGGGTGTGTTTCCTGCAAAAACCAGCTTTGAGGAAATGATGAAATGGAAGCCCAACGGTTTTCAAATATCCAACGGCCCTGGCGATCCATCTGCCATGCCTTATGCGGTTGAAACAGTGAAAAATATATTGGGCGAAAATATTCCATTATTTGGCATTTGTTTGGGCCATCAGATATTGGCAGAAGCTGTAGGCGTTAAAACTTTTAAAATGTTCAATGGGCATAGGGGTGGAAATCACCCGGTAAAAAATATAGAGACCGGTAAATGCGAAGTGACTTCTCAAAACCACGGTTTCTCGGTGATAGCGGAGGATGTGGAAAGCAATCCCAATATCAAAGTAACACACGTAAATCTAAACGATCATACCATTGAAGGAATTCGTTTGGTCAATCATAAAGCATTCAGCGTACAATATCATCCCGAAGCCAATCCAGGCCCGCATGACAGTAGGTATTTGTTTGATGACTTTGTTAAGATGTTGCAGTAATTAGTGGTAAGGAATAAGGAATAAGGAATAAGGAATAAGGAATAAGGAATAAGGAATAAGGAATAAGGAATAAGGAGCTACGCTTTGCTGCTCCCGATGGTAACCCGTAGAGGTAGCTTATCCCTTACTCCTTACCACTTATTCCTTCTCTATAATGGTAGCTCCATTTATTCACGCCCTGCAATGAGGGTAAGTCAATATATATAATAGTATCGCCTACGGTTTTCACTTCTAGGTTCCCCATTTTCCCTAAGTTTCCGCTGTTACTTAAGAAATGGTGTTTCACTTTTATATATTCATCGGTGGCTTTTTCTTTAAAAACAGCCATGCTCACTACAGGTTGGCAACCGTCGCACACATAGTCAGTAGGAGCAGTGGCGAATAATTTAATCAATATTTTTTTGTTATTTAGGGTATATAACCCCTTAATGGGCAATGAGCATAAAGTGTCATTATAATCTTGGCTCCCAAATTTTGCCAATATCACTGAATCATAAGCATGCCACACAGCACCTCCTTTATTATCACTATAGTTTTTAAAAGTAAATGCTGTGAGGGCTTTGTCCACTGCTGCCTCCTTATTTGGTTCGAAACTAACAACTACCGATTCAATAATTTTTTCTTTGTTGCAGGTACACGAACTATATATATAAATACAATTGATTAAGAGCAATAGTGATAAAACTATTTTAGATTTTTGAAAAAGAACGAACATTATAATAGATTTTTGTGTTTAATTTTGCAAAAGTAATTACAGATATCAATATGAACACGGATACAATTAAAAAAGCCCCTGTTATTATCACCGAAGGAGCTATAGAACAGTTAAATAAACTGAGACAGGAAAATACAGTAGGCGAAGACCAAGGACTGCGTATAGGCGTAAAAGGTGGTGGATGCTCAGGAATGACCTACCTTTTGGCTTTCGACCAACAAACAGATACAGATACAGTATATGAAATGGGCGGGCTAAAAGTATTGATGGACCGCACCCACGAAATGTATGTGATAGGCATGGAGATAGACTGGCAAGACGGCCTGAACTCACGCGGTTTCACCTTTACCAACCCCAATGCCAAAACCACTTGCGGTTGTGGTACTTCTTTCTCGGCATAAATTATATATATGGAAATCACCAACGACACTATTGATAAACTGGCCCACCTCGCCAGGCTCGAGTTTAATGGCTCCGATAAAGAAAGTATCAAACAAGATCTTACACAAATAACTGCTTTCTGCGAAAAACTGAACGAGATTGATACCACAGGAGTAGAGCCACTTATATATATGAGTACTGAAACGAATATTTTGCGTGATGATATTATAGTAGAGGAAATCACCCATGCGGAAGCATTGAAGAATGCACCTAAAAAGGACAGTGATTATTTTAGGGTTCCGAAGTTTTTGGAGAAATAGAAAACAGTATAAGGTAGCAAGTATAAAGTATAAAGTATAAAGTATAAAGTATAAAGTATAAAGTAGCGATAGCTATCGGTATCGTTCCCCACCACTTTCGCCCCCAGTACACATAATTGTAATATATTACCATCTGCTTGTGTATAATTATTTTAAAAAAACTGGCTGTCTCTTCAAAAATAGTCCTTAATATTGTCTCCTTTGTATTTTACCTAATAATATTATAATATGCTTACCCGATACGAGATAATGAAGATAGTAATGGAGCCTCTGATGCCCCTGCTGCACCCCATGGTTAGACAAGACCTGAAAAGGCTGGCTGGCCACAGAAAGTTGCTGCTCGATGTTGGCGGGCGTAAGTCGCCCTATACCGTTGGTCTCAAAATGGACGTAACAATCGTTGATGTTCCTCAACAATCTGATGTTCAAAAACAGCTAAATCTTGGACTTACAGATGAGATGCTAAAAAAGTACAGCTACAACCGAAGTAATATCAAGGGGATTCATATTGAGGACATGACCCAATCAACATTGCCTGACCAAAGCTATGATGCAGCAGTGGCAGTGGAAGTGATAGAGCATGTAGTTCAAGATGATGATTTTGTGCGTCACACTGCTAGGGTTCTCAAAAAGGACGGTTGGTTTTACCTTACCACCCCCAATGGCGACTACATAAAAAACGAAGGCCCTAGCTATAATCCTGACCATGTTAAACATTTCAAGAAACAGGAATTGCACAACCTCTTAGCTAAGTATTTCAACGATGTTGAAGTTTGGTATGCAATCTCCACAGGTAAAAACAGGGTTCGCGGTCTAAGGTCAATGTACCTTTCCAAGCCTTTTGAACTAATTGGAACCATGTGGGGCAATATTATGAACCGCCCGGAATCAAAAAACTTGAGAGAACAGTCATCACATACAGCCCACCTGTTTGCACTAGCCCGCAACCCCAAGTAACAATTATTCCTCGGTCTTAATAAGGCCAGATTAAAAAAGGCAGTGATTATTTCGGGTTCCGAAGTTTTTTCAAAAGTAGGTGGCTTCAGCTCCGCTCAGCCAGTACAGTGAGTGAAAAACTATCCCGATAGTTTTTCACTCTACTACACCACCACCTTCACCT
>JAYVCI010000079.1:0-22212 GCA_043750035.1 Chitinophagaceae bacterium | reverse complement strand
GAATTAATATAAGATTATTTATAAACTGTATGCAAAATAAAAACGTTATGAAAAGTGTCATACTTATAGTACTCATTGTTTTTGCCACCGCAGTATCCGCACAAGAAATACCTAAGAAACTGTGGAAGAAGACGGCTGAGGCTTCCTTAAATTTTTCACAAGCCTCGTTCAGCAATAACTGGCAAGGCGGTGGTACCAATAACATTGCTTTATTGGCAACGGCCAACTTAACCGCATCGTACAAAAAAAACAAAACAAGTTGGGACAGCAAAGCCAATATGCAATATGGCTTGCTCAAAAACAAAGGTGAATTTATTCGTAAAAGTAACGATGTCCTTTTTCTTGATAGCAAATACGGGTATCAATTATCTGGCAAGTGGAATGCATTTGCGGCTGTAAATTTTATGTCGCAGTTCGATAATGGTTATACTTTTTCAAAAGATACCAATGACGCCACCATCCGTACAAAGACTTCTGCCTTTATGTCGCCGGGATATTTTACCGAATCTATTGGGATAGAATACAAACCCAAACCCTACTTTTATGCACGGCTTGGCCTTGGGGCAACCAAGCAAACATTTGTTTTGGACCAGGGCGTGTACAATGCTATTGATACTGTTAAATACGGTGTGCCCGTTGGCAAAAAAGTAATGAACGAATTTGGTTTTCAATTGCTGGCTAATTATGATAAGAATATATACAAAGAAATTGTAAATTTAAAGGTACGGTATCTTGGCTTTTTTAATTACGACCAACTAATCAAACCCGATAATTGGAGCCACCGTGTGGATATTATAGCCACTGCCAAAATTAGTAAATATATAAACGTAACTTTTAATGCAGTACTATTATACGACCGCTTTCAAGACAAAAACTGGCAAACAAGCCAAATATTTGGATTGGGTGTTTCTTACAAAATGTAATGCCGCTATCTTTTATCCCAAGTTACCACTGCTTGTATAAGGTGGTGGTCGCTGAAATACGGTTCGCCAAGCGTATAATTATATACATTGGCTTTTTTATCGGCCATGATATAATCTATACGAAAAGAAGGCATCACGCCTGCATAGGTGCGGCTAAAACCTGAGCCGCTTTCTACAAATGCATCTTTCATATTTTTGGTAACGGTAGCATAAGTGTATGATACTGGCGTGTCGTTAAAGTCTCCGCACAGTATAGTTTTATAGGGGCATGATTGTATATGGTCAGATACCAAACGGGCTTGTATAGCCCTGCTTTGGTAAGCTCCCTTCATTTTACTGATAATGCTTTTGGTGCGTTCTATTTGCCCCGAATTCTCTTCCCCATCTTTCATTATTTTGTATTCTTCATCCCCCAGTTTTATGCTTTCTAGGTGGGCATTATATATTCGTATGGTATCATTATTATATATAATATCCGCCCAAATACAACGGTTCAGTTTGTTGGTGCCAAATTCTATCACTCCCTTATTTACGATAGTATATTTGCTTATAATATATTGCCCATACTCTCTTCTGATAGTATCCATAGCCCTGTATCCCAAAAAGAAGTAATCATTTTTACAGTTCATAGCTTGGCGACATTTATTGATATAGTTTTTGCGTTTGTTGTCTTCCCACATAAACTCTTGAAAACATATTACGTCGGGCTGTTCCTTCTTCACAAAATCAAAAAAAGGGCTGGTATCGGTAGTGCGTTTTAAACCATAACCAAAAAAGTTGCAGTTATAGGACATTACTTTAAGTAAATTCCCTTCATCCTTGGTACTGGAAGTGAACTTGAGTGTGGAAGTAAAATGATTAAATCCAGACAGAATAGCTGTTAATGAATATAATACTTTTAGTTTTAGAAATATGGTCCAATATACCACAAACAAAAAATTGATAAGTAATAAAAAAGGATGCAATAAACCTAAAAAAGCCACCACCCAATAATTTTCAGGATTGAGCCACGGTGCCATATAGCTGCCCAGTAGCAGCAAAACAAAAAGTATATTTATGGGAAAAACAATCTTGTGGACGATGAACATGGTTTATATATTATCAATCATCCTCGTGACTGGCTTTAAATAAAAGATCTTTTTCGTATGTATTGAGGCTTTCGTAGCCTGATGCATTTATTTTGTCCAATATCAAATCAATTTCTTCTTGCGATGGCCTGTGTTGCATGTTCGGATTTATATAGGTACTGCTTCTTTGCACAGGTTTAGGCCCTTTGGGTTTTGAAGGTTTGGGCTTGAACATTTGTGCCATTTTAAATTTAATATTCTGATACCACGCAAAGTGGGCATACAAAGATTTAATATATAAAAAGCCAAAAATACCGCCACCCAAATGGGCAATATGTCCGCCGGGGTTACTGCCAGTAATGCTAAAAAAGCTGGTAAGCAAATAAAACAAGGCTATATACTTAAGCGGCACACGAAACACGCCATATAAAAATATCTCGTAATTGGGCAACAAGGTAGCTGCACCGCACACTACACCAAGCACCGATGCCGATGCTCCAAGTAAAATACTGTTGCTCCCTGCAAATGCGGGCAGCAAATTATAGCATAATAAATATAATATCCCACCTGCAATGCCGCCTCCCAAATAAGCAAACAACAAACGACGTTCGCCCAAATACTCTTTAAATATTTTACCCAAATAAAACAGAAAAAGCATATTCCACAACAAATGCCAAAAGCCATTATGCATAAACTGATAGGTAATAAACGTCCAAGGTTTACTGAGCATCTCCCAAAAATCTGAAGGAATTGAAGTTTGTATTTTAATCGCTTCTACCGCCTCCCGGCCACCACCGCCTGACAAGAACATGAAAACATTTACCATTTCCATCAACAGAAAAACAAGCACGGAAATAGCTATCAGCCTATTAAGCATGTTGTTATTTTGAATCAGTTTGGTTTTAAAGTTACTCATGTTGTTTGTTTCTTGTATCGGTTCAATAGTTTATTAATGAACGAATATAGTACAAGCGTAGTTTTTTATTTTTTTGTTACAAATATAAACAATCATTTTTTATTAAGCAATCATTTTATTCTGAACTTGTCAAAAAGATTCTCTTTCCATATTTTCAGCAGGATATACCCAAACAGCATACCGCCTAAGTGGGCAAAGTGGGCCACATGGTCGGTGGGGTCGTTTTCAAAACCTTTATATATAGATATCCCAGCCAATATAAGAACTGCTATACGAGCAGGTATCGGGAAGAAAAAACCGAATAAAATAGTGACATTGGGAAACATCAAGCCAAATGCAAGTATTACTCCATAAACCCCACCTGATGCACCTATGCAGGGCACATTTAAAATAGTAGTATAATATTCTTTAATGATTCTAACTGTTTCTGTTGTAAATATTTCAGGTGAATATTTCCATAGTTTCGAAGCTTCATCCATGTTTATTCTAACACCAAATTCGGGTATTTTTTTTACAATGTTATTGAGGTTGTCTATGTCTGGCTGGGCTGCATAAGCATTAACCAGTTTTTGCAATTGGTCCAACTCATAATTATTAATGGCCAAAAACAAGGCTGCACCGCCTAATGCTGATACCATAAAGTAAATTATAAATTTTCGATGGCCCCAACGTTCTTCTAAAGCTACCCCAAACATTACCAAACCAAGCATATTTAAGAATATATGCATAAAATCGGCATGCATAAATATATGGGTGATAGGTTGCCAAATACGGAAATAGTCACTGCCCGGGTTGTGCAAACCTAATAAATGCTCCAAATTGACACCAAGCAAAATATTGGGTAGCACAAATCGTAAAGCAAATATCGCGACATTAATTAGCAACAATATTTTTATGGCGGGAGTGAGTTTTAATACAGGCATCGTGTTTTTTGGGCTTGCAAAAATAAAGCCTATTGCTATATAAATTTAAAACAAAACAAATTGGGGGGGAAGCAGGGTAAAACTTTTGCGGTGATGTTCGCAAGGCCCTACATTGGCAATACCTTCACGGTGCTTAATTGTGGGATAGCCCATATTTCTATCCCAAGTGTAATGTGGGAAATGGGTATGCAGCTCTGTCATATATTCATCGCGGTGGGTCTTTGCCAATACAGATGCCGCGGCAATGGACATAAATAAACCATCGCCTTTTACAATGGTGGTATGTGGTATATTGTTATACTTTTTGAAACGGTTGCCATCCACAATTATATGCTGGGCTTGAATAGCATATTTTTGATGCAGCAAGTCCAAGGCCCGGTGCATAGCCAGTATGGAGGCATTTAGGACATTAATCTTATCTATCTCGGCTGGGGTACAGCTTGCCACTGCCCATTGTGTTTCATTTTCTATAATACTCCTAAGTGATGCCCGTTGTGTGTGGGTCAATTTTTTCGAATCATCCAGTATATTATTTTTAAATTTGAGGGGCAATATTACTGCTGCTGCAAATACGGGCCCTGCAAGGCATCCACGGCCAGCTTCATCGCAGCCAGCTTCAATGGTGTTTTTTATGGAATGGTGCTTAAGGGGCATTTTACCTAAGAAATGGCCAGCCTAACGCCTACCGATTTGTTTGCCCACACCAACCCAAAGAGAAAAGGCAGTGGGGTTGAATGAGTATTTTTTCTGTAACACATTATACCCGGCCCAGATGTCCATATAATACTTTTTTGAAAACTGTTGGCGGTAGCCCGCATTGGCTATTAGGTCGTACTGTAATATATATATCTTTTGCTGGTCAAGCTGCCTCAAATAGGGCGAACGGCCGTTATAGAAAGCAGCCCCCGCAAAAAAATTGTTAATATAATACCTAGCCCATATACTAAGCCCAGTTGAGTTTGACCCTTTGCGGTAATCGCCCCGATAATAATAGAAAGAATAAACACCAACACCAACTTCCAGGTTCTTGATTATTTTTTTTGAAGCACCCACGTTAATTCCCACATAATTTAACTGAAGTGTGTGGTGTGAGAAAACGTTTAAACTGTCTTTTATTGAAAAAGAAAAAATTTTGCTCGTACATAACAAGCTGATTATAAGAGTATAATATATTGGTTTCAAGAATTTTAATTTTTTATTGTACATTCGCAGTCTGCAATATTAAATAATTATTAATGAAAAGCCGCAAGGTTATATATATTCTATCTTTAATTGTCGGGTTAAGCACGGTATCGTGCAGTTCAAAAAAAGGCTGCACCGACCCAAACGCACTCAACTATAAAGACAAGGCAAAGATAGATGACAGTTCGTGCGAATATGCAAATACCTTTGCAAGTTTAAAACTAATTACCACACTAAAGTCACTTTTTAATGAAACTTCGGGTCTTGAATTTATTCAAGGGAACGTTTGGACTTTTGGTGATAGTGGCAACCCTGCAACAATATGGACTATTGACACGGGCAATGGTAATTACAATGAGTTAATAACATTTACTGGTGGTGTAAATGTTGATTGGGAAGATATAAGTGCAGATTCAAGCCATATATATATTGGCGATATCGGAAATGGTTATGGTGACCGTGTTGATCAGGCCATATATATAATACCAATTATTGATACTTCTGTTCTGAAAAAAAACAATAAAACCGATTTTGATCTAATACATTATAGTTACCCCGATCAAACCGATTTTCGTAAAAATAGTTTAAATAATTACGATGCCGAAGCTTTAGTTTACATTGATAATTTTATATATATATTTACCAAACGACATGGCGATTTGCATACACATTTATATCAAATACCATCACAGCAGGGTATCTATATAGCTAATTTGTTGGGAAGATTTGATAGCAAAGGCGTAATAACAGGTGCTGATATATCTCCAGACAAAAAAACAATGGTACTTACTGGTTTTAACCCAATAAGCAACCATGCTTTTCTTTGGGTATTTAGAGATGTGAAAACATCTTCATTATTCGATAATAAAAAAATATATGTAGATTTAGGCCTCCGAACCAATCCCAATGTTGGGCAGATTGAGGCAGTAGTTTTTGTAAACAACGATTCCATATTATTATCCAACGAAAATTATAAAAATATTCCACCGTCATTATATGGTTTAAATATATCGGCAATAAAATAATAATGAGCAAGAAATACATCATCTATATCATACTCATCGCAGCAGTTTGCGGCTTGTTTCTCCTCCCAATAAAAATCAGTTATAAAATTTATGCTACTGGCAAGGTTTTCCCGGTAAATGAGTGGATGCTGACCCGCAGCATTGATGGCCGAATATCTACCATGACCAAAAACAACGAATTAGATATTATCAGTAATTATTCGGGCCGTTTTCAGTCGGGCGATGTTTTCGATTTTTATATGGAACCTGCAGTAATGCAAAAAAACTATATACAAAAAGGTGAAGTATTGGGGCACTTGTACTCAAAACAATTACAGACAGAAATGGTTAACTTACAGGGGCTGTTGGAAATTGAAAAAGCATCATTGAATGTATTGTCAACAGGGCAGAAACCTGAAATTATTGCAGAGTCGAAAACCAATTTAAACTTTGCCCAGGAAAAATATTTAACACAGAAAAAAGTAGTAGAAAGAAATACCAAACTCCACCGAGATTCATTATTGTCCACCCAGCAACTTGATATATCGAAAGATGCTTTGGAACTATCTCGTATTGGGGTACAAATTGCGGAAGCACAATTACAAAAACTCACTACCGGCGATAAACAGGAAGCATTGGAATTGAACCGCCAAAAAATACACTCGATAGAAAACCAGATAAACGAGTTGAAACAGCGGATGGATAATTTCAACATTAAAGCACCCTTTGGCGGATTGGTTCAACAAAAAAAAGGAACAATAACCACAGAGGAAGTATTGATGGATTTACTCGATACCGCCGAATATATAGCCATTGCTCCAATACCTTTGCGTGAAGTTAGTTACCTTAAAATAGGTGCGGTAGTGATGCTTAAGCTGTTTAATAGCGGCGAAGTACTGCATGCCAAAGTAAGCCGTATGGATAATGTGATACAATTGGTAGGCGGCAAGCAAGCCATCTATGCCACGTTTAGAATAATCAAAAAAACATCGCATCCTCAGCCGGGTATTTTTGCCAATGCCACTATTATATGCGACGAGATAAGTTTATGGGATTATATGAACAGGGTATTGGGCGATATATTTTATAAATAATAGTATTATAATACATTGATAGAAGCAACCAAAATAGAAAAATACCGATACGAACGTAAGTATTATTTAGCAAATAATAGGCTGGAGGAGCTACGCATTAGGCTTAAGCCTTTTGTTGAGCCAGATATATACACGGGGCTTAATGAATTTGGAATTAGTGAATACACCGTTAGAAGTATATATTATGATACCCCATTTATGAAGTATTATGATGAGAAAAAAGAAGGGGTGGAACTGCGTAACAAATTCAGGATACGGGTATATGATAATGAACAACCAGATAGTGTTGCTTTTTTGGAGATTAAGAAAAAGATAGGCAACCGTATAGGTAAGCACCGTGCAAAAATTCCATATTCCACTTTGAATGAAGTGTTGCAATTGGGCAATTTAGAACAGCATTTATATAATAAAACCCATTTGTACGATGGGCAAAAGTTCTTATACCATTTTTATAAAAATTCTTTGCAACCGGTTAACCTAGTTGTGTATGAACGGGAAGCATATATGGGTAAATTTGACAAGGGAGTCCGCATCACCTTCGATAAAAATGTCCGCACAACTATATATCCCCAACTCGATAAAATGTATAGCGAACACGGTGCCAAATACCTTGCCCCAGAGCATTTTGTATTAGAAATAAAATACCACGATGAAATACCTCGTTGGGCACTGAGTATTATTGAAGAATTTAAACTGAACCTGAAAGCCATCTCAAAATATGCAGATGGACTTGATAACCATATAATGAATACTTCTCACCGTTTTTCACCTGTAAGCTATAGCCGTATCGGGCTGTATAAACCCTTAACATTTGCTACCGACCATGAATGAGCAATTACAAGATATATATTTATACCAACTCACTTTCCGTGAGGTATTGCTGCATTTGCTGATGGCTCTTGTGTGCGGAATTATTATATCAATAGTTTACCGACAAACATATAAAGGTTTAAGCTATTCAACCACTTTTGTAAACTCATTGATTATGCTTTGTATGATTGTGTCAGTGGTTATTATGGTAATAGGAAACAACCTCGCTACAGCATTTGGATTGGTGGGTGCCATGTCCATCATACGTTTCCGAACGGCGGTAAAAGATACGCAGGACATTATGTTCATATTTTTTTCATTGTCAATTGGGCTTGCCTGTGGAGTGGGAATATATGAAGTAGCATTGCTTGGAACTATTATAGTAGGGGCGGTTTTCTATATTATAGTTAAAGTAAATATGTCAGCACCCCGTAAGCGTGACTTCTTGTTGCAAATGGTGGTAAGTGCCAAAACGGGCGATGGCTTTGATGCAAGCAGTGTGATTGATAAATTTTGCCGCAAATACTCCTTGGTCAATGTGAAAGCATTGGGCGAAGAAAATAACCAGTACCTAGAGCTCTCCTATTATATCAAATTGAAAAAGGAAGAGAACAGTCAGCTATTGGTTAAAGAACTGAAATTGATAGATAAGGTACAACACGTTAATTTATTCTTCGATGAGGAGTAGTATTATATTTATATATATTCTGCTCACAATTACACAGGCAAATGCCCAGCAAGCAAGCAGCCTGGACGACTTGGTATTGCTTGCCTTCAAAAACAATATGAGCATTAAAGATGCTGCAATTGATAGTTTGAAATATGAACAGGCATCCAAATATAATAATTATAACTACTTGCCACAGCTATCGGCTACCGTGCGTAATACCTACAACTGGGGTTTGTTTATTGACCCTGCTACCAATGTGTTGAGTAATTTTAACAGTCAGGTATATTCTTTCAATATACAATCGGATTGGCTACTTTTCGATGGCGGAAAAAACTTTTATACCGGGCAAATGTATGATATAGGAAAACAAGTATCGCACCAACAATATCGCCAAAATCTGTTTGATTTAAAAACCCAAATTACGATATTGTATTATAAATATTGGCAAGCAGATGCTCAGAAATTACTGGCCGATAAAGTATATGAGGAATGGCTATTAAAAAGAAAGAAAATACAAAGTATGGTAACTGCTGGGGTATTGCCAGCCAAGGAACTTCCACATATTGATGCGTATGTAACTTTAAATAAATTGAATATTGCAAAACTGGAAAATCAAAAAAATATATTATATAAACAAATTCAAGGTATTTGTTATACTAACGATTCCATTAATATAAAAACTCCAGAAAAATGGAGTGTGGTGCCAGCCCAGGAATATAATTTTTCAGTAAGCAATTTTCCTGTATATCATACCTATCAAAGTATGGCATCGCTCGAAAATCAACGCATTAGTTTATATAAATCAACTCGTTTCCCCACAGCAGGAATTATGGCCGGATGGGTAACCCGCAGCTCAAGCCTGGTGCAGATGGAGCTAAACACACAGTTCAATACCAACCTGTCAAAATACGTGGCGTTTTATGTAAATATTCCACTGTTCAATAAAATGCAACCCAAGTCACTGATATCACAATCGCAGATCGAGCAGAAAAGATACACCTATAAAATAGCCCAACTCGACTTTGAACTTAGGGCAAAAATAAACCAATTGAAAGAACAACTAAAGCTCACCCAAGATGCTTATATAATAATCACTAAACAAATAGAATACCTACGATCGGAAACCAATTTGGAACGCAAAGCATTCGACCTTGGCAATACCACTTATTTCGAACTTGAATCAGCAGAACAGAGATTGGAAAATGCAGAAGCCAGTTTATTGCAATACCAATATGATATGATATTATACACCAAGTTACTGGACAGCTATCATACTAAATTTGAATAGTGATGGAAAAACTTAAATGGCAATATTTCGCTTTAATTATTGGGGTTTTTATCTTACTTGGCGTATTGTCCATATTTATGAAGCCACAAAGCCTTTCTCACCAAGAAGTATTAAAAGCCGACAGCAACCGCTACGAAATGCTCAAATCAGTTGGCAGGGATAGTATTATCAAGTATGATACCGTCCACAAAAAGGACAGTTAACACCTCACCCCAGTACCTCACCCCGACATCGCTTCGCTTGTCACCCCTCTCCGTGCGGAGAGGGGATGTTCTGCTTGCAGAACGGGGGTGAGGTAAATTTAATTTTTTTCAAAACCACTTTGCCCTTTAGTTTGTAGTATAATTACAATCACTCCATTAGCTATTATACAAACCCAGCCATTTGTCTTCATTCGACATTATAAAAAAAGATTTTGAATCTGAGCTCAAGCAATTTGAGCAAAAGTTTCGCCTTGCCATGAAAAGCAGTGTACCGCTGCTGGACACGGTGATGACATATATAGTAAAACGCAAGGGCAAGCAGTTACGTCCCTTATTTGTGTTTGCCACGGCCAATTTGCATGGTGGAATCACTGAGGCAACTTACCGTGGTGCATCCTTGGTTGAATTGCTGCATACAGCCACACTTGTACATGACGATGTGGTGGACGATGCCGACGAACGCAGGGGTATGTTCAGTATCAATGCTATATGGAAAAACAAAATTGCCGTGCTGGTGGGCGATTATTTGTTGGCCAAGGGATTGTTGCTCTCGGTAGATAATAATGATTTTGGCTTGCTTAAAATAGTGAGCAATGCGGTGCGTGAGATGAGCGAAGGTGAACTGTTGCAAATAGAAAAAGCCCGCAGGATGGATATTACCGAGGCGATATATTATGATATTATCCGCAAAAAAACCGCATCACTAATAGCTTCCTGTTGTGCCGTGGGGGCCGCATCTGCTGGGGCAAGCGATGAAGAAATAAAACGTATGATAGCATTTGGCGAAAAGATAGGAACCGCATTTCAGATAAAAGATGATATACTAGACTATAGCGAAGCTGATATTGGCAAACCCCGTGGCATCGACATCAAAGAACGTAAAATGACCTTGCCCCTAATATATACGTTGAACAATTGCTCCTCATCCGAAAAACAAGAAATTATCAATACCGTAAAAAAACATAATACCAGTGTAAAGCACGTAAAAAAAGTTTTCGATTATGTGAAACAATATAATGGTATTGAATATGCTTCAACACAAATGGAGAAATTAATAACGGAAGCCATGGAATTAATGAAACCTTATAAAAACCATGAAAGCTACAAACATATTAATATATTGGTTGAGCTGGTGATTAAAAGGGATAGGTAATATAATAAAAGGAACACCGTCATTGCGAGGAGGCCGCCGACGAAGCAATCCCCATGAATGTGTGCTCAGTAAGATTATATACTTTTATTTTTTTACATTTGGCTGTAGTTTGAAACCTATATACTCAAAGTCAATATACCTACTTTCTATTTCATTGGTTAAAGGATTTTTGGTGTACAGCTCTCCTCTAAATTTATGATTTCCTTCGGTCGCAATTTGTTCAAATTTACCAACATTTCCTTCCAGTTTTATAGGTTTATCATTAATAGTAATTTTATGGACATGAATCTTCGGACGATACTCTGACAGAAATATTTCAGCTTCGAATTTCTGGCCTACAGGCACCACAGTGGATTTTGGTATTACTCTTACTATTGTGGAACTACCCCAATAGCATTGCTTTCCATAATATACTTTAAATATCTCTGAAATTACTTCAGAAGCTACACAGTCAAGGTCATTCTCAATTTTAATTAACATTAACTGACTATCCGTTTATAGGAAAGTGACATTTTGTACTACATCTTGTTTTTATGTAAATGACCTCTGATAGATTCTCTTGTAATATTATCGAGAGAATTCCTAATAAAATCCATATAATCACCTGATATATCTAAATTATCGGTATCAATTTTATATCTAATGTTTAAGTCATTATTATGATTTAACTCAAATGTAAGAATACAGTTTATACCATCTTTAAAAGATAATGTATAAATAACCTTTTCCAGAGAAGTTCCATCTGTAACAATTATACTGTTAAAAATAGGTATAGTAGTATTAAAACGGGTTTCTAATATTTGAGTTAAAGACCTATATTGATATGAGTATATAGACATTTTAAATCTCTTAATTAGGTTATAAAAAATCTTCTTTATTTTCCTCATAAGATATTATTACATATCAAACGAAGAAAGTTTACTTATTTTCTTCAAATAATTCTTCTAGAGTTATCTCAAGTCCTTTACAGATATCTAATAAATATAGATAAGAAGGGTTAAACAGACCTTTCTCTATTCTATGGATTGATTGTCTGTCTTTACCAATTCTATCTCCAACTTCTTCAAGTGTAAGTCCCTTTTTCTTACGAATTGATTGAATGGACTCACCTAATTTTATTAGTAGTTTCTTCTGTATGGGACTTATCGGTTGTGACATAATGGTTGTCAATACTAAAGTCTTTGTGGAAAACTTTTGTCACCCGTTCGGACTACAAAAGAAAATCCTCCTTAAATTTGTCACTCACCAATTAAACAACAAACACAATGAAACAATTAAAATTACTTATTAATCTAGTATCTATTACAACACTTTTAATCTTTACTTCATGTTCTAAATCACCCGAAAAAGCTATTGAAAAAATGAAAGAAATAACGGACGATTTTATGATAGAGGGAGTAAAACCAACAGAGGACATGGTAGTCTCAAAATGTTCTGATTTATTTATAGATAACTATAAAGACAATACAGAATGGAAAAGTAAGTTAGGAGTATTTGGGAAAGAAGTTCAAAAACACATTGACGAAAAAGAATTATTTGACAAGTCAAAGAAGTTCCCAGAGACTTCGATAGATGGTTCAAATTTTGAAACTATAACAAAAGAGAAGGAGTATTATTATTTGAATACAACACTTACTATAACAAACTTAAAATATCAGTCTTCTGACGACCCTTTAAAACGTCATTTATTTACAAGTCCTTTGGGAGTTGAGTTTGACGATATGATAACAAAAACATCAGAGTTTGAAACTTCTGTAAATACGGGAGATTATGTATTAACAGATATAATGAGAAACAAAATGGATGGAGTAACCGATATAGATAAAGTAACAATAAAGGGAGTAGTTAAGAAAATGAATTGGAGAGAAAGAGGAAATCTATATTCAGTATTCCTAACTAACTCATCGTTTGTAAGTAAATAATGAGTCTAATACAGATAAAAAAAGGGAGTATCAATTGATACTCCCTTTTTTTGATTACTTTTGACCCATCTTGTTTGAGACTTACCATCTCTCACTCAAGGTGGGTATCGTGGACGTTGGTAAGACGAAAACGAAGAAAAAATAACCACAACAAAATGGTATTTAGAAAAATCAGGTCTCTGACTTTAGTCTTCAAGAGTATCTTATTTTCTGTCTCCTTAAAGATAGAGAGTTAGTGAAAAAAGGACAAGGTTAGGGACTTGTCCTTTATATCCCATCAGATTAAAAAGTTTAACTAAAGTTAAAAAAAGTTTTCGATTACGGATTTTTTTAGTAAATTTGTTCCGTCCCTTATAAAGTAGGGTACAAAAAACATCATGAACTGGTTTAGAAAGTTCACTTTATTTGTGAACATCCAAACCTCTAAAGTTAAAATAATGATTAAAGTCAAATTTTAACTTTAGAGAGAACACCTTTTCTTGGGTGTTTTTTTTGTTCTTACTTTTCTATTTTAAACGTTCTATCTTTAAATAAAGTTGGTCGATATCTATTCTATATACTAATATCTTTTTCTTCTTACTATCTTTCTCTTTCCTTAACTTCTCTCTTTTTCTTTCTATACGATATTCCAACTTCTTTATTCTATCATAGTTCATGTATTATATATCTTCTTTTTCGAGTATAATAAATTCTTCATTTATACTATAACCTAACTCTTTATTTAGTTCCTGTATATGTTCAGGTGTTAAATGTACTTTATGTTCTCCATACATGTGAGGTTCTAACATAACTATTCTACTTGTAGGTATGTAAATTTCTTGTTTGTCAAGTGTTTTGTTTCTTACTGTAACCCTTGTAAATCCTGTGTCTTTCATAATTTTTATATTTAAGGTACAAAGGTAAATATATATAATATGATATACAATTTTATTTGAAAACTTTTTCAAATATTTGTATATAAAAACAAACTCGATGGGAATCGAACCCACACCAGAAAGTTGGAAACTAACTATTCTATCCGTTAAACTACGAGTCAGGGTAAAAACGTCACGTATGACATTATCACCGAGACAAAAGTAATGAATGTATAGAAGATAAAAAAATCCCTTTTAAAAGAGGGATTTTTTCTTTACAACGTTAACCCATCTAAGGAAGCGAGTAACATACCATCAAAATTATCTCTATAAATAAAATTTCTTCAGTTAAGTTTATAACAAAATTCGTTTAGATATAGTTGTAAATATTCTTTTCCGATTGAGTGATGTACTCCCAATAGTTCTCTTTTACAATTCGATATTATAGTATGTACCCATGGTAGTTTCTCCATACTCTCTTTTGGTTTTACTATCATAGGTGTATGTTGTTCTACTACATCTTTTAATTTAGAATAACCTCTCCAACTATCTGTTATAATATGTGAATCTTTATCTATATTACTAGATACACTATTATTGATATTAAAACTTCCTAAATCATCTAATACCTCCATCTTCACATAACCCATTACACGTTTCTTCTTATGTTTAAACTCATGTTCTATTGGTTCACTCTCTACTGAAACTAATACTTTACCCTGTCTTTCACTTCCTCTACCTCTAGTTAGTTCCTTCCTTTCATCTATTATCTCTCCTAATTCGTTTCTTTTAGGTATACTAACAACTTCAAAAAAACCTTCATCCATCTCTACTGTACCTTTCAAAGTATATCTCTCATCTCTTTTACCCATCATTATTCTAATTTTCCTCATCATGTTCCATACTGGTTCATATCTCTTAAACCCTAATTGTCTCATCATTTCTAATCCCGAAAATGGTTTTTTACTAGTAGTCATTAAATGGATACACATGAACCATTGTATGCTTGATGCGATATTTGACAACATTTCTGATTCAACATATTTGAAATCATTCTCAACTTTAATGAGCATTAAGTCAATTCCTTCAATTGGTATGTCTCTAAATAAATCTTCTGCCCAATCACTACTAGTATAATTTTTTTTGAGTGATATTAAGGCATCCAATTTTAATGTGTCAAGGCGAATTTTTGTATATTCTTGATTTAAAAAAAGAATAAGGCAATCTACAGTAGTTATGAATTTATTAGCATAACCTTTTGCAAAATTGTTTTTAAAAGTATGTATATGTTCAAGAAAATATTTTACAGAACTATCAATTTCTTTAGCAGCATCAAGATAGATTTGTGCTTTTGAGGGTTCTCTATCAACACATTTTTGAATTGAACCAATACACATTTTGTTCATATGGCCAATGGTTTTATTAGAGTTTTTCAATGACTGCTCCAACACCATAAACTTCTTAATCATCCCTTCACTATACACACTCTCCCCACTTATATATAACCTATACCCAAAAACACAGGAAACGCAAAAGAATATAATAGCCAAAACAACAGCCTTGTTCAGCTTAAATGGTAGCGTAATTTTTTTCATCGGAAATATAATTGGGTTAGGTGGGCAAATGTAATTTCATAAACGTGAAAATCAGAATTTTATTGTATCACCTCACCCCAGTTCCGCAGGCGGAACATCCCCTCTCCGGCCGGAGAGGGGTGACAAGCGAAGTCCCGAATGCATTCGGGATCGGGGTGAGGTGAATTAAAAACCCTTCTGTATCTTTGCACGTTATCCTGTTCAATTGCTAAACAATAAGCATTCATATAATAAATCCAAGTATTCCGGTAGCTTTGCTTTGCAGCTATTAGCAGCTATTGTATTATGTATTGCCTCCACTGCATGCAGGCGTAGCAAAAGCCCAAGTTTTGACAGTGAATGGCTGGCTCCCTTGGCAAATGCCCACCTCACGGTAAACAATCTTTTGCCCGATTCATTCACTTTTGTGAATCCTGACCATACCATTGACATCAGGTACCACCAAACTTTGTATCACAAGACGGTGAACGAATTACTGAAATTACCTGATACGGGTATATCGTCCACCATGTCGTTAAAGGATATGACTTTGAGCGATAATACGATTACACATACCTTGTCGTTGGGGCAGATATGTGAGCAAGGTGGTGTGGCAGGAGCAACCGTAATTGCCAACCATGGCAGCATGTTGGCCATCCCTGCCATCTCAACCACCAATGCCAATTCAACAGATGTAGATTTAGGTTCATTGTTTAAATCGGCACAGATACTTGATGGACAAATGGAAATAGATTTAACCAATAATTTCCCCGTCGATTTGCAAGATTTTGTGTTCCAACTAAAAAATAAATCAGACAATAGTTTGGTGGCACAAGACACTTTTAAAGTAATATATGCCAATGGTGGTAGGGTGGTGCATAGTTTATCACTCGCAGGCAAAAAAGTGGAAGGACTGATGGTGGGAACAGTATTAAATTTATATTCTCCAGGTAGCGGCAATACACAAGTATTAATTGATACAGGCAAAACAAGTGTATTTAAAATTAGTATTAAAAACTTAAAGGTATCAAGCATTACAGCCATTTTTCCAAAAAGGAAATTGATTGATTTTAACTATGGTTTCAATTTTAAAATCAACGACGCCCAATTAAAAAACATAGAGTTTGATACTGCTTTAATAGACTTCTCGGCATACAGTACTTTTCCTGAAAATTTGCAATTGGATTTGCAATTTCCACAAACCAGTAAAAATGCATCGTTATATAGTTTGCCTTTTACTATTAACAAAGGAAATTACCCCACAGAAGTAAAATCGACCGCAAATATTGATTGGAATGGCTATAAACTCGACCTCACAGGGTCTGATAAGATGCAGACCAACTATTTGAATATACATATTTCGGCAAGTGCTGATTCTACAGGTTTCCCCGTTACCATTACAGACAAAGATTATATAAAATTTGTACTCAAATTCAAACAACTGAATATTAAAAAAGGCGATGGATATTTTGGACAACAAAAATTTGCGATTGAAAAAAACGAACCGCGTTTGGATATATTTAAAAAAGTGGCTGCCGGCAAATTTATATTGGGCAAACTTAAAACTTCGCTATTGATAGAAAACAGTATTGGAGCCTCAGCACAAATTAATTTTGACCAATTGGATTTTTATAAAAATGATACACAAAAACTAACAGGAAGTATTTTTAGCAAACCTTTTACTATTGGCCGTGGTATCTATTTTCCCAATGCCGCGGTAAGAAGTACATTCGACATTACGGAATCAAATTCCAATATAACTTCTATTATTCAAAATATGCCCACAGGCTATCATGTAAAGGCTACAGCCATTACCAACCCCAATGGTAATGTTTATAATTATGGAGATTTTTTCTACGGCACCAGTTATATAAAAGCCGATTTGAATGTGCAAATGCCGGTACAAGTAATTGCCCAAGGTCTGCAATTGGCAGATACCATTAAATACAATTTCCCGCATTTAGACAGGGACAGAAAAGTGAAGGAAGCACTGTTGCGTATTACCGTTGACAATGCATTTCCGGTAGAAGTAAAAATAAAAATATATGTTTTGGGTGCTGATAAAAAGGTCATAGATTCTTTTTTTACGCAAACCACTTATATACCCGCAGGAGTTTATAACAATGCTACCCCAGAGATTTGTAATCCCACCAAGGCGATATTGGAGCAGTTTGCAAATACAGATAAATTGGTGGCATTGAAGCAAGGATATTATATAGTAATTAGTGCATGGGTAAACACAAAAAATGGGAACGGCACTTTCTATGATACGTATTTTATGGATGTAAAAATAGCAGCAGATGTATTATATGAAACGAAGTTATAGTAGTTTACTTTTTGCTTTTTTTTATTTACTTTGTATGGGATATGCAAATGGGAAAGCCATTTCAAGTACACCAAAGAAAGACTCTAGTTCAGCATATCATTATATAGAACTGAGTTTAAAATCATCATATTTATTAGATTCACGAGGTATTGCTAACAAATCAGTGTATGATTATTTTAAGGGTAAATATTTTACCAAAGATGATATAAACTTATTAAATAGAAATCTGAAAAATACTTCTGTTTTAGGTCAAGATTTTTCAATGGATATTGTATATAAGAGAAATAGAAATAGACTGGATAATTTTTTGAATGATATACACTACGGTTTTCGTTCGCATTTTGATTTGAGTATTGGCAAAGACTTGGCAGGGTTGGCATCTAGGGGTAATGCTCCGTATGCTGGTAAGAATTTGGATAATACAAATTTATTATTTCGTTCAATAAGTTGGCATAAAATAGGTGTTTCATTTTGTTATTTTAAACGCAGTAGTGATGCTCCAATATTAACCGTTGGTTTAAACTATGTTTCAGGTAATAATTATACTTATGCAAACCTGACTAATACACAAATATTCACACAACAAAACGGAGATTATATAGATGCAAAGTGGAATATAGATTACCGATCTTCTAATAGCAGTAATCTTTTTGGATTTGGGGGGAATGGTGCATCAATGGATTTAAAATATCTAACATGGTTTATTAATCACCAGGATAGCAGAAAAAGTCCTGTTTTTATTGAAGCACAAGTAATAGATTTGGGGTTTATAAGCTGGAACAAGAATAATAAAAACTTAAGCTGGGATAGCTCACTCCGATTCAGTGGTATAGATGTAGGTAATATTACAGCAATCACCAGTAAAAATTATAGTGACCATTTGAGTGATAGTTTAAAAACGATATTAAATTCACATTATAATTATCTGAAAAACAATTCTATTCTTCCAGCCATTTTTGTGTTGAAAATTTCTAAAGTGTATATCAACGGAAAAAAGTATAATAATGTATATGCAAAATTAGATTATATGGTGCGAGCTTCCTATAAACCTCAACTAACTTTTGGGGTAGAATCTATTAAGAGCAGATACTCGCTGACACCCCAAATTCGGTTAGGGGGTTACGGAGACTTTAATATTGATCTATTCTACAACTATTATATTAATCAAAGTAAAACGAAGCAGAAATGGTATTTTTCTGTTAAGATATATAGTATTGAAGCTCTTATCGCACCTAAGTATCAATCAGGTCTTGGCTTAAGTATACAAACCAATTATAAGTTTTAAAAATGTCAAAAACCCATCCCAAAGTAGCAGCGGTTATCCTCAATTTTAATGGACAGAACTGGCTAGAGAAGTTTTTGCCTTTTGTAAAAAAATCTACCTATCCCAATCTTGATATTATAGTGGGAGATAATGCTTCTACAGATAATTCTGTTGCTTATATGAAACAACATCATCCAGAAATTAGATTGATAATAAACGAGCACAATGGCGGCTATACAAAAGGTTATAACGATTGCCTCAAGCAAGTTACAGCCGATTATTTTATACTACTGAACAGTGACATAGAAACACCTGAGCATTGGATTGAGCCTGTAATTGACTTGATGGAAAGCGACAAATCTATCGCAGCCTGCCAGCCAAAAGTAAAGTATTATAGGGATAAAAATTTGTTTGAGTATGCAGGTGCCAGTGGTGGTTATATGGACAAGTATGGCTATCCTTTTTGCCGTGGACGTATATTTGAAACCTTAGAGAAAGACGAAGGACAATATAATAGTGTGGAAGAAGTTTTTTGGGCCACGGGTGCATGCCTTTTTGTGCGTAAACATATATATTGGCAAATGAACGGATTATACGAACATCTATTTGCACACATGGAAGAAATTGATCTGTGTTGGCGGATAAAAAGAGCGGGATACAAAGTGATGGTATGTCCGCAAAGTGAAGTTTATCATGTGGGTGGCGGCACCTTGCACAAATCAAATCCCCGAAAAACTTATTATAATTTTCGGAACAATTTAATTTTATTGTATAGAAATATGAAAGGCCTCTTCTTATTTTATATAATGTTTATGAGATTAATATTGGATGGCACTGCAGCTATTAAATATTTGTTAGTTGGCGAAGGCGGTAATTTTAAAGCCGTATTCAAAGCACATATACATTTTTATAAATGGATATACAAACACAACCAACCTATTGATAAACCACTGGTTGAAAGCAATAAACAATTAACTGGAACCTATAATGGATCAATAATATGGGCCTATTTTGTCAAAGGAAAAAAACATTACAATGACCTAAAAATATAATTACTACGGTCAGAAATATTGAATCAGTACGCTCATAATATATTATGACCCATATTGAAATAAAATACCACCATGCCATCCTATATAAAACCGAACAACCCGCCAACCCAAGCATTAGCCCAAGCCAATGAAACAGGCTTGCTGATAACACTTTCAAACAGGATAAAAGTACAATGGGAAAAATCGAAAATACATAAAAGTATTATACATAATAATGGGAACTATATTATCCAATATGGAGATGAACCTACAGGAAAATTTGAAACGGAGGATAAAAGTATTATAACAAGTTTACTAAAAATACATCCAAACTATGGATTTCAAATACCTAAAAAACCCTCTTTATTTCGCAGTGCCACAGGTTTTGTTTTTATTATACTTTTTATTATATTGTTTCTGATAGGTTTCTTTTTCAGTTTTTCAGTTTTCCTTAATAACTCAATCGTTGATTCTTCTATTATATTTTCGTTGATGGGTTTCACGGCATATAAAATTTATCATCATTCCATTTTGCAGGATTATTAATGATGTATTCTGAAATGGTTTGATACGATTGTTCGTTGCGGATGATATGTTCGTAATAATTGCGTTGCCAAACGGTTTCAACATCCGTATTGGTACGAAACCATTTTGTTACACCAATTTTAAAACCCTTTACAATTGAACCAATAGATCGGGGAATCATTTTTTGAAATTCATTGCGTTCGTGTAGGGGTTGAAAATTTTCAACCCCTATATTCGCCTCGTTCACCAATTCAATAATCCCATGAACATGATTTGGCATTACAATATGTTCGTGCAATACCGTATTCGGAAAATGTTTTGGAATTTCTAACCAACATTCATTTGCAATTTTTCCTGCATCGGACAAGGACATCACATGTGATATCCCAACCATTTCAATTTCCCCAAACAAACATTCCCTGATATGTGTGCAGATTGTTATAAAATACAAGCCCGCCTGCGAATAATCGTATCCTTTTAACCGGACAGAACGCCTGTGATGTATGTTGGAGTTATATGGCATTTTTTTTAATTATTTTTCACCCTCACTTCCCCACTCATCAACTTTGGCAATAATGTATTGCGAAGTTTTGTGAGGGTGCGGATTTGGTTCAGGTTAAAGATTATTTTATCAAAATAAGGCTGTATTTGCTGACCAAAAGAATCTGCTTTTTCTGCATTGTATGATGCAAAAATCATTTCTTCAATTCCTGTTGTGCTAATATTTTCTTGGGCACTTCCTGAACAAGTATTTATAATGTGGTCTTGTCCTTCTCTTGATTTTAAAGCCAAGTGGCCAATTATATTTCCATAAGGAATTTTTGATTCGAGTTTCCCTACTCGTTGATTAACCCAGATTCCCTTTTCTGTTTTTTCTACAATTCCGATTTTTCCAATTTCTGCACCAGTCATCGCAATTAAAAAATCACCAGTTTTTATTTTGAATTTTTCATCAATATTTTTTACTATACTTTCATCAACAAAATCTGATTTTATTATATCAACAAAACCCATAGAAATATTTGTAATTTTTATTATCCCTGCAAAACCATTTTCTTTAAAATCTTTGCTTTTGAAAGCATAACCACCTTGCACTTTTATATATTCTGATAATTTTCCTTTCTCCTCCGCCTCCTCCACAAACAACTGTCTAAAAAGTGTTTCAGCTAATTGTTCAAGGGTTTTGTTTTGGCGGTGTAGTAAATCAATTTTATTATCTAAGCAAGAGAAGAAGGAGGCAATTTGAATTTGTTCGGCAAGTGGTGGGAACGGAAATTTAATTTGTTCAAATGTTCCTAAGTTAATATTATCCCGAACAGACCCATCCCCCATTTGTTGAAGTTCTTTTTGGAAATATTTTAATGTGTAAAAGGCAAAATCTAAATCACACTTATTTTTATCGGGAATAAAACCAATCACACTATCGGGGAAGCAAGCATCAAAACTTAGAATAGCTATTTCAGCAATGTTTGCAGCTATTGTA
>JAYVCI010000078.1:0-12839 GCA_043750035.1 Chitinophagaceae bacterium | reverse complement strand
TTTTTCTTCAAGTTTGGCCAGCCCCATATCCAAATCAACCGATAATCCTGTTCGGTATTCATTGAGATATTTGTCAGTTAGCATAATGGGAATTGGGTTCGGGATTCAGGATTCAGGATTCGGGGATTTGCATCGTACATCTGATATCGTACATTTTTACATTACCATCCCGCCACATACGTTCAATGTTTGTCCAGTAATATATGCCGACATATCCGAAGCTAAGAATATACAGGCATTGGCTACATCTGCTGGCAAGCCGCCACGTTTTAGTGGGATTGTTTGCAGCCATTGGGCTTTTACTTCATCGCTTAAATGACCTGTCATTTCAGTTTCTATAAAACCCGGTGCAACGGCATTGCAGCGAATATTTCGGGAGCCCAGTTCTTTGGCGATTGATTTTGTAAAACCTATCATACCTGCTTTTGATGCCGCATAGTTCGACTGCCCCGCATTGCCAGTAATACCAACTATCGAGGTCATGTTTATAATACTCCCACTGCGGGCTTTCATCATATATTTGGTAGCAGCTTTGGTAAGATTGAACGTAGATTTGAGGTTGGTCTCCATCACTTCATCCCATTGCTGCTCAGTCATACGCATCAACAACGTATCACGGGTAATTCCTGCATTGTTAATCAAGATATCGAGCGAACCAAAATCTTTCATCACCTCATCCACCAACTTTTCGGCTTGGTCAAATTTGGCGGCATCGCTTTGGTAGCCTTTTGCTTTGATACCCATAGCCAATAATTGTGATTCAAATTCCTTTGCTTTTTCTACAGAGCTCAAGAATGTGAAAGCTACTGCTGCACCTTGCTGTGCAAATGCTTCAGCCAAGCCTTTTCCTATGCCACGGCTGCCGCCCGTAATCAGGGCTGTTTTTCCTTCGAGTATTTTCATGCAGCAAATATAAGGCTAATGCGTTTTGGCTGATAGCAATTGGTATTATATCTTTCGTTTTCACTTCTTTTGCAATATCTTGCAGCCAAAAATATATCTCATTGTATTACATGCACAAAATAAAAACTATCTTATGTAGCATTTTTTTCATTGCCCTATGCAATACTACCATAGCACAGAGTGAATTAGACGATGCTTTCTTCGAGAAGCAAAAACCGATTGGAAAAGCAGCAGCCGAAATTTTGAAGAAAATTAAAAAAAGCAAAAATCTTCAAATTTCTGATCCAAAACAAGCCCTTGAACTGGCCACCCAAGCAACAGAAAAAGCAAAGAAATTAGAACTGAAAAAGCTAGAATTGATTGGGCATTTACAACTTTCAAATATATATAACCGAGAAAAGCGGTATGCCAAGGCCATTGCCCAATGCAGCGAAGCGGAAGCTTTGGCACATAGTACAAATGATAATGAGCTGTTGGCAATTACCTATTATCAAAATGCAACTATATATAATAACCAAGCACATCCCGATGAAGCATTCAATTATTATAAAGCTGCTCTAGAACAATATCAGACCTTGAAAAACAGTAAGGGAATGATGCACTGTAATATGGAGATAGGCAGTATATACATCACGAGAAGCAAATTAGAAAATGCCATATCACACCTCATACTTGCCAAAAATTTTGCCACAACGCTTACTGACGGGCCTTCGCTGAATAAGATAAATGAAAAACTACAGTTGTGCCAAACCTCGCTCGACAATCAAAAGAAAACAACTGAAATGCAGGGCAAGGTCAGTCAAATGCAGGGCGAAGTTGGCTTGATGAACTCCGCATTAAGCCTGATGAAAGACTCGATACAAATGACGGAACGTGAAAAAAAAATGTTGGGCATCCAAATGGAAATGGAACGCAACAACCAACAACAAAAATTGGACCTGGCTCAGAAACAACGAGAACTGCAAGAACTACAAATAAAAGAAAAAGAAGCTGACAAAAATGTATTGGTTATCATACTTACCATGGCCGGTATAGTTGCCCTGTTGATGGTTGTTCAGCTACGGGCACTTACCACAGCCCGAAACAAATTACAAAAAACGCTAACTGAACTGAAAGAAACACAAGACCAATTGGTGATGTCAGAAAAACTTGCATCATTGGGCAAAGTAACTGCTGGTATTGCCCACGAATTAAAAAACCCCCTTAATTTTATCAATAATTTTTCTCTGCTAAATAATGATTTGCATGACGAGCTGAAAAGCCCCATTAGTGAAGAAGAGAAGAAAGCTGTGATACAATTATTGCAAGAAAATACGAACAAGATAACGGAACATGGCAAGCGGGCCGATGGTATCATCACCAATATGTTGCGTCATCTGGACAATACCAAAAGCCCGGCAGCAGATTTTGATTTGGACAAAATGATTGAAGAAACATTATACTATAGTTTAGAACAAAACAAGCTGCGTTTTCCTGCACTTTCACTACAACCACAATTTGAATTATTATATAAAGGTATTGTACACAAACCAAAAAAAGACCTGACACGTGCAATTTCCAATATCTGCGACAATGCATTATATGCCTTAAATGCAAAGATGCATAACACTCCTGATTTTATACCACAACTTTGGATAAAAACTTTGGATAAAAACAATTATATAGCTATCATTATCAAAGATAATGGAAATGGCATACAAGCATCGGAATTGAAACATATATTTGAACCTTTCTATACCACCAAGCCTGCCAATGAGGGAACAGGATTGGGACTTTCACTCGCATTTGATTTGATAAAATCGAACGGGGGAAATATTATAGTAGAAAGTGAGCCAGGCATAGATTGTAGTTTTATTATAGAGTTGCCGATAAAATAGATAACCCTATTATAATGTTTCTATGTGGTTATACCGAAACAGTATCTGTATTATATATACTAACAGTTTCTGCCACATGCAGTCTTCGATATCCGCCGCGGCGGACAGACTGATAGCAACTGCCTATGGTTGGTCTCGTTCGATAAACGAGACCAACCAAAACCTCGTAGAAAAAAATCGTACATCATACATCGTACATCGTAAATTTGCCCCATGGAACACATCACATTAATAGGAGGAGGGTTATCAGGTTCACTGCTCAGCGTATATATGGCTAGGCGGGGTTTTAAAGTTGATTTATTTGAACGCAGGCCCGATATGCGTAGCAATAAAATTTCTGCGGGCAGGTCTATCAATCTCGCACTTTCTAATCGTGGTATAAATGCATTGGATAAAGTTGGATTGACAGAAGATATATTGAGCGACGCTATTCCCATGTATGGCCGCATGATGCATAGTCGCACGGGCGAACTTAATTTCCAACCTTATGGTACCGAAGGGCAATGTATATATTCTGTATCACGCGGAAGATTAAATATAAGATTGTTAGAATTGGCCGATGAGTTTGAAAATATCAATATACATTTCGATGCACGTTGTACTGATATAGATATACATAAAGCTACTGCAACTTTTGAAATGGCAGATGGAGCTGAAAAAACATTTTCAGCAGATCATATAATAGGAACCGATGGAGCATTTGCCGCTACCCGTGGCCGTTTGCAGATTACGGATAGATTTGATTATAGCCAAAGTTATTTGCATGTGGGCTATAAAGAACTATGTATTCCTCCCGGACCCAATGGGGAATTTAAAATGGAAAAGAATGCATTACATATTTGGCCCCGTGGTGCATTTATGATGATAGCTTTGCCCAATCCGGATGGCACTTTTACCTGTACATTGTTTTTATCGATGGAAGGAGTTACTTCATTTGCAAACTTAAAAAAGCCCGATGATGTGGTACAATTTTTCGAAAAAAAATTTCCCGATGCTTTGCCATTAATGCCCACTTTGATAGAAGATTTTTTTGCAAACCCTACGGGTTCATTGGTAACAGTTCGCTGCTGGCCTTGGGCTATTGATGATAAAGTTGCATTGTTGGGAGACGCAGCACATGCAGTAGTTCCCTTCTTCGGACAAGGTATGAATTGTTCATTTGAAGATTGTGTAATCATGGATGAATGTATAGAAAAATATATGCCCGATTGGAAAAATGTATTCGACCAATACCAACACTTACGCAAACCCAATACCGATGCTATAGCCTCACTTGCTGTGCAAAATTTTTACGAAATGAGTGAGAAAGTTGGAGACACGAATTTCCTCCACCGCAAACATATAGAACATGTACTCTGCGAACTCTATCCTGATTTGTTTCAATCGCAATATGAGTTGGTAACCTTTAGTAATACACCTTATATAAATGCACTCAATCGTGGCCCTATTAATGAGCAAATACTTACAAGTATTATAGAACAAAAACTGGAAGAGAGGTTAACTGATAGAAGTATTATAGAACCTGTTATTAGGAGGTTTGCGGATTATTTGTAGTGGTTAATTAGCATCCCGTTTCCGTCGGCTGAAGCCAGACGGCAATTATGACTAATTACTAACTACAGTTTACTAGCTACCAATTATTTCCCAATATCCAAAACCAACCTAAATCCAATTCTACTACTGCATTTATTCTCAGGAAAAACTTCCCTGCTTGAGCATAACATATATGCAGGGCCTGTTGCCCATGAGCCACCTTTTATAATTCGCAAGTTAGGATGTGCTGCGAGGACTTTGGCATCGTGCAATTCATTTGCTGCAAACTGTTCAATCCATTTCCGATCATTGCTGCCCCACCATGTGAGGCCATAGGGTATATCAATGCCACGCTCTCCTATATAATTGTCTAGGGCTACTATTTTTTCTATTGCTGAGGGTAAGCTATCTGCGGCAGTTATTCTAAACGAATCTATGGCTTTGTTTATTACTGAGTCTAAAGAATCATAATATCTGTTTTGTTCTATCATAGCTTTTTCGTCCTTGAACACTCTCCCTCTATAAATAAAATAGCTATTAATAATCAATGAGCGTCTTTCTGGAATATCCGAAGTCCATTCAGCCACATTGCCGGCCATATCGTATATTTTATTTGGATTAGAAGGATATAATTTTACTTGCGTAGTATAGTCTCCTCCATCTTCCCCATAATATTTTATTCCAATCATGTTTTGGTCTTTTATATTGCCAAAATTAGCGAGGTATTTTCCATTTTTATCCAATAGACTAAATCCAACCCAGGGGTATATTCTTTTATTGTCAATATTTTCTTTAAGACTTTGTAGATTGTACCCATAAGCTGAATATTCCCACTCAATTTCGGTTGGCAAACGATACTTAATTTTTTTTGGTATATTTTTTATTTTATTTTTTGCCCAATTTTCTTTTAATCTTTCTGTTTTCCAATGGCAATATGCATTTGCTTGTTGCCATGAGACACCTATAACAGGATAATTATGATATGCAGGATGAGAGAAGTATACTCTGGTAAATGGGTCATTATATGCATAACGAAACTCTGTAACCCAAATTGTAGTATCAGGGTAAACAGGGATTATAATAGTATCACGCCCATCAAAATATTTGTATATAAGTTTTCTTGTATCAAGTTGTTGTCGACCGGAATAGTAACGGACATTACCGTGATAATATAAAGAATCTAAAAAAGTACGGTTTGAGTCGGTCCAAATCGTAGACCTTTTTTTCCAATCAAGAATCTTTTTATCTCTATCCAAATAGTAAGAAGAATTTTTATTAGCAATTAGGCTGAGAGCTATTGAATCAGTAACCCAATTTATAAACTCTTTATATTCTGCATTTGTAACTTCATGGTCTAATATATAGATAGGAGAAGAAACAGTTCCTATTCGTAAGTAATTGCATACTAATAATGTTGAATCATTTTCAGTTGGTTTCATATAAGAATTCGAACCTGTCACAAAATGGGTACTATCCACAAACCGAAAACCTTTAAAAATATTCCGGACTTGTTTTGGAGCATGCCCCAATATGTCATTTGCAGGAATCGTTTTCTTGCTTACACATGAAACAATAAATGATGAAAACAATATGCAAACCAAAACCGAATTGAAACGGTTCAGTAAAGTGCTTTGTACATTTTTAAAATCCATATTTGATGCATATACGCGTCCGGCAAATATAAAGTAACAATTGCTTTTTTGTCACCCTGAGTTTATCGAAGGGCAGACAAAAGGAAGAGTACTCCCCATGCCGTCTTCGATAAACTCAGACTGACAGCAATCAGTATTTTGCTACAAACACAATAATGCCCTAAATTTGCCATACTCAAAAAATGGAAGACGAGCAACAACCAAAGTTAAACGAGCCTGCTTCGGGCTATGGCCGTATTGTTTTCAGCACGGTTGAAACGCAATGGGATATACAGTTGCAGCATGCATTGAGTTTAAGCCCTTGTGAACGACTCAAGAATATGAGAATACTTAATGAACTAGCCTTCGGCAAAAAGCATGATGATTCAGAACCCACCCACCGTATAATATTTACAAACTATGAATCTTTTTTGTGAGGAGCATATAGAATAGTTCTTTTTTCTTGTTTTCACATCGAAATTTTGTATATTTGTAACATGAAATCTGCTACTAAAAAGGCCAATGACACAAATTCATTAAGAGAGCAAATTCTTAAGTCAATGATAGCTTCTTTTAAAATAGAAGGTATTGATATTCCCTTAAGTGTTGCTGAGGAAGCCCTAAAAAAAGTAGAGCTTAATTTGGGAAAATAGTTGTAATAAAATTCACTATTTTATTATAATATTTATTATCACCTCGCTACTTCTAGTCTTCCACAGGTCTTTTGTCATAGTTATAGTTAGCTTCTTCCCCCGCCAGGCACTAATGACTAATGACTAATGACTAATGACTAATGACTAATGACTAAATGACTAACGACTAAATGACTAAATGACTATCTTTTCGGATCCAATATTACCGTAAACTTATTAAAATCAGCAGCAGAATTTATAACAGTTCTGTACTCTTCATACTGGGCTTTGGGCCAGCTTAAACAATCATAATATTCTATACAATTAATAGTAAGAATATCTCCATCTAGTTTATAGTTGCTTATAAAACCTATACTATCTGTATTTTCTCCATTTTTGTTTTGATATACTTTATTTATTACCAATTTTTCTAATCCTTTGGTATTATAACCAGTGGGTATATGTATAGCAATAGTACGTGTGTACATGTGTGGGAATGAATTGATAATCTTAGTTTGGCGAGGTTTGTCACTATATAGTTCTGATTGTCTTCCTATCAAATCGCCTACTTTTAAAATAGTTTTATCATTGGCACTTTCAATTATTTTTGATGCGGTAAATTCAGCTTCTATAATGGTGGGTTTATCGCTCTTTTCTATATCATCTATATTTTCATTTTTAAGTTCTGTTTTTGTGATAACAGCATCAGGGCTCATTCTTTTTATATGCTCTTCCAACAGTTCTTTCCGCTTTACCTCGTCATTTACAACCGAGTAAGCGGCTTTTATATAATTTTGATATCCGGCCTCTTCAGCGTGGTATTTAATGATGGCTTTATTCATGGAAGCATCTAGTTTTACATCCATTTTCAGTATCTCGTTGGTTTGTGTACACGAAGGCGTTTCAGCCGTTCCTACTGAATAAGAGGAGGAGGTAACCCCATCGCCCAAATCAATGATTTTTATCTGCAAAGCTTTTTGCCCCAATATGGCTGAAGGAGGCATGCCCAGTCTCCATCCCAGATTTTTATATTCCAAATACTTTTTACAGCCGGGGAAATAAAAATAGAAGTTGTCTAAAAAATTATAGCTCTCCAGTTCCTCATCAAATACTTTATCATCTTTATCAATTGAAACCCATAGCTGATATTTGATAGAATTATATTCGAACATAAAAGCATACAACCTGTTAAGTCCGTATATGTTGGCAAATTTATTTTTAACCAAGTCTTTCATGGTAGTAAAACTTGCATCGTCAGAATAGGCGATATTTGTTTTAACCCAATTCTCAATAGTTTTTATTTTGGCTTCTTCACTGGTTAATTCATCCAACTTAAGTTTTTTGCTCAGTTTCTTTATTTCACCCAACGATTTTTTTTGGTCGGCCATCATATTCTTTATTACATTCTTGCTAAAATCTGCAAAGGTATTATAGCGTACTCTTCCTTTATTCTTGGTATAGGCAAATATATATTCCAAACGCATCAGTTCGGCATTATAGCTTTGAAAAGTTTCCTTATTTAAAACAGGAATATTTTTCACATCCAAATTATAGATATTATAATCTCCTTTGGTCTCGTCAGTTACTTCTGGGCAATTATTATAGCTTTTAAATAAGTATTCAACATGCTTTGGAACCCGCATAGTATATTTATAGTTTCTAATATAAGTACTTCCCTGTATTTTTATATCGCTATACTCTGACATGCTTCTGCGGGTAACATAAAAATACTCTACTTCGCCACCTTTCTCAGCACCGTCAATAGCCAAAATCAGGTATCTGTTGCCATTTTCTTCTATCAGTTTCATATCCTTTTCATCAAACTCTTTTGATATCTTTCCCTTAGCTGAAATGGTATGGGCACGCAAATCGACCAAATCAATTTGTGACCTTACAGCCAAATATATTTTGTTGAAACTTTCAACACCTTTGTCTTCATTCAAATGTATCCTTTTATAATACATTCTGTAATTAAATACTTGGGTATTTTTATCATCAATTTTTGGAATTTCTAAAAAATCTGCACGTGTTTCATCTATAACAACTGCTGGCTCTTTTGCTTCGCTGTCATTAAGTGTATATATTTTTTCGCTTTTCCCCCATTTGGTCAGTTCCAGCATTTCGCCCCTCAGGTCGTTCTCGAAGTTTACAAGTACCGCTGGTAATTTTTCACTTTGCGAGAAACAATTAACACTATAAAGTGCGAGAAATAATAAAGTATATTTTTTCATGTAGATTAAAGATTATATTTTTATTTTTTAGTGATTTCGGTTAATACTATATTTTGTCGGTATGCTTTGTGCAATAATTCTATGGTATCGTTCCAGGCTTTAAAATCGGGTTTATTTAATACCAAAGAATTATACCAGAACTTTTGATTATATACAATAGTATTGCCCACTTGCTTATAGGTAAAATTAAATCCAAAATCACCTTTATCAATCGCATTATTGGTAGGCACTTTAGTTACGGTATAGCCTTTGGGAATATTGAAAATAGTGGTAATATCATTGGTTTTTGTCTGGTCGAACATATATTCTCGGGTTCGTTTTTCTATCTCTATGTCGCTGCTGTTCCATAATTTAAGCAGGTTCAGATTCACGTATTTTTCATTGTCGATCTGTGTGATATATTTGGGTACTTTATAATCGTATTTGAATTGTAATATGGAGTCCCTCCCTTTTAAACCTAAGATAGCAATATTTTCAATTTTACAATTATTTTGACCCACCTCTAAAAAATTTTCCCATAACTCATTAACTTTATTTCCCGATGTATAATATACTGATGAGGAAATTTCACACCTTGTTAATCCATCAATAATTTTTATGCCTTTTCCTGCAATGGTATCTCCCGAAATAGCTGCATAAAGTGTATCACGTGTTTTATTTACTTCGCCTTTTATAATTGGGATATCTACCAGTACAAACGAGTCGGCATTGATGCCAATCATGGCTTGTTTGCCTTGCACAAAATCACTGGGGTAGCGGTAGCTCAAAAACTTTGCGGTGCCATCTAAAAAATACCACTGATTGTTTAACCACACCGCAGTTATCATGTGGTTTGCAACACCCATAATGGGCAATTCACTAAACCTGTATGGGATAGTGTTTGTGCCCACCCATGTATGATAAGAAGGGACTCCTGCATAATTCAACATGCAGCATATAAGGTTTGAAATATCTTTGCAATCGCCAAATTTACGGGTACATACCATGGAAGGTTTTCGGGGAATAAAGCCACCCAAGCCATCTTCAAAAGCTATATATTTAATATTCTCTTGTATATAGTTATAAACTGCTTTTACTTTGTCTTCATTGTTGTTAATGTTGGTAATTAATGAGTCGGTAATTCTCATTATTTCTGCATCGGGTTTTTCCAGTCCTTTATCTAATAGCGAATAACAATAATTATACAATCCCTTGGTATCTTCCAGTACACTATGTCTTTTTGTTTTCCCTTTATAGGAAGCAATATAGCAAATTACATGTGGAGTTTCGTATGCAATAGATTTGGCACTTGACTCCGATTCTAATTTTACGATATTATTTCTGGTCCAGGTATAAATTTTATAATTGCCCTCGGTAGCTTCACTAAAAAGTATATCATCTTTGGGATTCTTTAATACAAATTTCAAATCTACATCTTTATGTACTTTTATGGTAAATACCGCTTGTTCTACCGGATTACCAGAGGCAAAATAAAATTTGTTTAAAAAATGAGGGTCCTTGGTAGTTTCAGTATATTTTAATACAGTGATAGCCCCCTGTGCTGGTTGCGGGAACACAAAAGTTTTGGTGCTTACATCATCATAAAATACATCTTCGCTGGTATTGTTGTTGTCAGCAAATTCTTTTACTTTTACTTTTTTATATCCTCCCTTTTCTTTGGGAACAAGCGTATAGGCATCTATATCGCTTATGCTCGAAAATAGTTTCACATAACTTATTTCTCTTTGTGCATAACCTGCTGCTTTATCATTTAAAAGCACCAAGGCATATTCAATATTGCTTTTAATGGATATATTGTCACCATCGGGCTCTATTATATATGTTTTGTTATCCCTTAGGTATGCCGCATCCTCATTCTTATATTTTTCCTTAAGGCTTTTAAAATCGATATTCTCTGTTTGCGAAAACAAAGGGCTGCTGGCAATAAGCAGCATACAAACAATATATGTTTTCAATTTATTTATCATAGGTATTGTCGTATTCATAAAGAATTGTTTTCACCAGTTTGCCATTTTTATATATTTTTTGTGGCCCGTTTTTATAATCATCTACCCAGGTGGTTTCCATTGTTAGATTGCCTTTGTCATCATAATTTTTCTCAATACCGTTCTTGCTGTCACTCACATATAATACTTCCGATTTTATTTTCCCATTTTCATAATACTCGGTCGACATACCATCTAAATAGCCATACGTATATTTAGTGTCTTCTGCTTTTTTGCCATTGAAATAATATTTGGTATACAACCCATTTCTTGATCCGTTAACAAAGCTTCCTTTTGCACTGGGGTTGCCATTGCTGAAAGTACAATTAAATTCGCCGATAGCATTGTTAAACGGAATTTCTTTTACAAATTTGCCATCTTTGTCGTGGTATGAATATGATAATACTACACCTAAATGGTAAAACAACTTGTACTGCAGGTGGCCATCCGCTGCATAATATTCAAACCATCCTTCACGATCATCATGGAGGTTCTCGCCTTGGGTTTCTATTTTCCCATTTTCGAAATAATATTTTTCTGGCCCTGATGCTTCTCCATTTTTGAATGATTTTGTATGAAGTATGCCACCCGTAGTTTCATAGTAAACACTATATACACTATCCAATTCGCCATACTTATAAGGATATACAGCATTCAACTTGCCATTGGGGTAATAACTATATTCCGAGTTTATCATTTGCCCATATTTATATTCTCTGATATTTTTTATATTTTTATTTCCCCAATAAGTAATCTGTTTGCCATCTTTCATCCCATTTGCATAGCTATAGTTCATATACTCCGCACCGTTCTTGTATTTTATATTCAGTTTGCCCATGGGCATGTTAATGGTGTCAATTTCTATTACTTTACCAGTGGTATCATATAAAGCATATTTAAAAAATCTCCCTTCTTTATATTCTTGTGCTGTATTTATAATGCCATTGGGGTAAAATGTTTTATAAACGCCAGTGAGTTCGTTGTTCAGATAATAGGTTTCTTCTTTTATCGCACCCGATATATAATATTCTTTCCAAACCCCCTCCATACTGCCATTTACATAATAGCCTTCAGTAAATTTATTTCCATTAATATAATAGGATACATAATAATCATCCATTTCGCCACTGTTCATAGTATATTTTTTTCTGATATTTCCCCCCACATAAAATACTTCAACTTTCCCATCAATTTTTCCTTTGCTATCATAAGTTTGTACGTAATTTAGTGCACCGTTGTCCTGATAAAAACTCCAGGTTCCCGATCTAAGATCTTTATATACATCACCTTCTTCTGTTTTAATGCCCATTGCGTTATACTTAAGAAGCTTCAAAGTGTTTTTATTGGCATCGCCTTCATATATTACTTTCCCATTTTTATCGTAGTATGAAGCCTTTTTAATTTTGCCTTTACTTTCAGCATATTCCGCAAATAATTTTCCATCAGTATCATAATTTTTTGTTACCCCTTTTTGCTCACCCTTGGTATAGTTCGATTCAGACTCCAATACGCCATTGTCGTAATAGTTCTTATAGCTGCCCTCCAATTGGTCGTTCACATAAGTATATTCAGCGGCTAGTTTTCCATTCAAATGATAATCTTTCCAATTGCCCACCTGGTCTCCCATATTATATTTTCCGGTAAGTTTTACTGCCCCGTTTTCGTAGTATTCTGTTGCATCTCCATTTCTTTTTTCACCTTTATATAGTATTTTGCTTTTTACGCCACCGCTTTTATAATAATATATCTGTTCGCCATCAGCTATTTTTCCATTCACATACTTAACTACATAATTAAGTTGTCCATTATCGTAATACGTTTTCCAATCTCCTTCTAGCTGTTCTTCATCGTTGAGGGGGATTTCTTTCTCAATTACACCATTGGTATAATAACTGACAAATTTGTCAATATTTTTTTTGTTTTTAATATGTCCGCTCGATTTAGGTTGCCCGTTTGAATAGTAATAAGTATATTTATAATCTGTTCCGCTAATATTATCTATAATGCTGGTTAATGCTCCAGATTTATCATAATAAATCCATTTACC
>JAYVCI010000077.1:0-25872 GCA_043750035.1 Chitinophagaceae bacterium | reverse complement strand
ATGCCATGGCATGACCCTAACAAAAAATTATTATTGTGAATGTTCTTATAATTCGTAATTCTAAATTTGTAATTTGTAATTTCCCTATTTCGCAACTTCAATCTTATACTTCTTTCCCTTCATTTTCTCTTCTTTTATATTACCCAAAAGTACTCTTACCTTGTCATTTTTTACCGCAGCAAACGAATTGAAATCTTTCACTTCAATTAGTCCCAAATCATCTTTTTCTAGTTTTCCTTTTTGAGAGAAAAAACCAACAATATCTATTTTATTGAGTTTGTTTTTTTTGCCACCACTTATATATATAGTTTTGAATTGCGGTGGATTGGGTAAATTATATTTTTTGGCAAGCTTTAGCACTTCTGTTTTTTTATTTATATAGGGAGGCATATCTTCATCTTTAGAAACTATGATATATGCAGTTCCCGAAGCATGCATACGGGCTGTTCTGCCATTGCGGTGAATAAACTCTTGCTCTTGCACTGGTAAATGAAAATGTATCACATGTTTCATTTCGGGAATATCCAAACCCCGAGCAGCCAAATCGGTGGTGACCAAATAGTTTACACTGCCATTTCTGAATTGTATCAGTGCACGTTCACGGTCATCCTGCTCCATGCCGCCGTGATAAAATATTGCATGTATACCCTTATCGTTTAGATATTCACTGGTGCGTTCGCAAGCATCCCGATGGTTGCTAAATATAAGTGCGGATTCGGAATTCAAAGAGCATATTAATTGAAATAAACTATATACTTTGTCACGATCCTCAGATATCACCAATTTCATGGTTAAGTCTGCATTTAATTCATCTTTTTTAGGGTTGAAATTTAATACAGTAGGGGAGGTAACGCCTGCAAAATCTGGAATTTTAATACTGGAAGTTGCAGAAACTAAAATGCGTTTTTTCAGATTGTCAAGTTTGCTGATAATTTGTTCCATCTCGTCATGGAAGCCCATTTCAAGCGATTTGTCAAACTCGTCCAATATCATAGTTTGAACATGATCCAATGCGAAATTATTTCTTTGTATGTGGTCTAAAATTCTTCCGGGTGTACCAATTAATACCGCAGGTGGGCTGCTAAGGTTTTTGGTTTCAATTTGTGTAGAGTGGCCACCGTAGCATACATTTACTTTAAAACCGGTGCTCATTTTCTTCCATACTTGTTCTAATTGCATGGCCAATTCGCGTGAGGGTACAAGTATTAAACATTGAACGGCATTGATATTGGGTTTTAATAATTGTAATAAAGGCAGCATAAATCCCACTGTTTTTCCTGAGCCTGTGGGAGCTACCAATAGTACGGTGTCGTCGCTAACAATAGCCTTTACAGCAGCTTCCTGCATAGGTTTTAGGGCTTCTATCCCTAAGTTTGAAAGTATTTGTTGTTGCTTGCTTTCCATCTAGCAAAGGTACGAATAAATGAATGGGGGAATCGAGATTTTGTAATATTGTAGTTTAAAATCAAACAAATATTGGGAGACCTTTGTTTGGGTATTATATAAATTAAACCATAATTATATACATGAAAATTGAAATTTGGAGTGATGTAATGTGCCCGTTTTGTTATATTGGGAAACGTAAATTTGAGTTGGCTTTGAAGGAATTTCCGCACAGGGATGAAGTAGAAATTATATGGAAAAGTTTTCAGTTAGACCCAAGTATTCAAACAGATACAAACAAATCCGCGTACCAATTTTTGGCCGAAAGAAAGGGAATTAGTAATGAACAGGCTATACAAATGCATAGCAATGTTACCAATATTGCAAAAGAAGTGGGCATTGAATTTAATTTTGAAAAAGCTGTGGTGGCAAACTCATTCGATGCCCATCGTTTTTCGCATTTGGCAAAACAAAAAGGATTGCAGAACGAAGCAGAAGAAAGTTTATTTAAAGCATACTTCACCGAGGGTAAAAACACTGCTGATTATAATACCTTAGTACAAATAGGAAATGAAATAGGAATGGATGGTGAAGAAGTGAAACAAGTATTATTAAATAATGAATTTGCTGATGAAGTAAAGCATGATATAAACGAAGCTGAACAGTTTGGTATATCAGGTGTTCCATTCTTTGTGTTCAATAGAAAATATGCAATTTCCGGGGCACAAAGTAGCGACGTGTTTTTGCAGACTTTGAATAAAGTTTGGGAAGGGGAGGAGTAACACACGGGCTCTCGCACACCTCACCCCCGGCCCCTCTCCGGAGGAGAGGTGGGCTACGCTCCTTTAAATTAGGCGTCAGCAATCCCGATAGTTATCGGGACGTAAATCGTATGTTTCGACTACGCTCAACATGACAAAAATAATCAGGCGTCAGCCAAATCGTAAATCGTAAATCGTAAATCGTAAATCGTAAATCGTAAATCGTAAATCGTAAATCGTAAATCGTAAATCGTAAATCGTAAATCACTTTATACCTTCCACTTCTTTCAGATAATCAAACTGTAAATCCTCATGCAAAGTTTCAATCAATGAATTGATTTTCTTGAGCTGTTGTTCATAAAGATTTAGAATCATTTGGCTTCTGTGGTAGGGAATTCCTGAGTGTTTCAGTTGGCTGCAGAAATATATATATAATTCAGCACTGAGTCCTTTGTCATTGATATATTTGCTGTATTTGGATATCAATCTCAATGTTTTACGTAAGCCTTTTTTTACAAAATATAAACTGCTCTGGCTTTTTAATGTATTTATTTGTTCCGCAATTTCTGTTTTTACTTCACTGATAAACTGTGTTTTGTTTTGTGACTCAAATAACAGATATCCCAATAATTCTTTGTTCTCTTTTTTGTATTTGGCTAGTCCAATGCACAGTTCAAGCAATTCAGCAGCAGGTAATGCCTGAAGCTCTTTTTTGATTTCGTTTAGGCTGGTAGATTTCATTTTTGATATGCAATATTAATCTTCCTATAAAAACTAACTAGCAATATTATACTGGATACTGCCAAAGCTACATCGAAGGCCAGTGCAGCACCTTGTAAACCTAATTGAGGGATATAAATATAATTAAGCAAAGCAGTAAGTACAAAGCCACAAATTGCAGCTATATTGTTATATTTAAAATCACCTTTCCCTGCAAAATAAGCTGCAGGAACAAATTGTAGGGAACATAATACAATGCCAGGAAATAAATATATTAACTGTTGCTTCACCTCAAAAAATTGCTTGCCGAATACATATATATAAGTTTCGTTGGGAATAATATATAATATGAGGCAACATATTCCCGTAATGGTAAACGACAGCAATATCGATCGTTTGATACTGCTTTTGTCTATTTGTCCGCTCGCTACATTGCCCAGATTGATGAGGGCGATACTTTTCCCAGCCAGCCATATAGCTTCCCCCAGGGCAATGGCAACTGAATATATTCCCAAATAAGATTCGTTTAAGAAAAATGGTATAAGGAAATAACTTAATCGGTAATTCATCAACTGGAATATATTGCTCATTTGTGAATAAACTCCTTTGCTTACAAAGGAGTTTTGTGTAACCATATTTGGTAGGGTAGTGGTTCGCTCGTTATTTAAAAATAAATAGCCTATAATACTTGTAGCAAACAGTGCTGCTGCAAAACAAAGGAGATAAATGATGGCAGTAGGCTGCATCGTATAACATATAAAAGCAAAAATTGCTACTTGCAAGGTGATACATATATTGTTAAGAACATTTACTTTGCCAATTCTGTTATGGCCCGTTAGCAACATAGAAAACGATATAAAAACTACGTTTATAAAAGCAATAATTGGGATATATATACCCAAATCAAGTTGCTGGTAAAATATATATATAATCCCCACTGACAAAATAGAAACTACTATGTTATAGCGAAAAATATTTTTGAGCAAATGTTGGTTATTGTATCTGCTTGCAAAATAGACCAAGGCAGGTCCGCCAAAGCATAAGCCTATCTGTGTGAGCAAATTAATAGCCGCAGTCCAATTGCTTATCGCTCCCCTGCCTTCTTTGCCCAGGTAGTGTGTGGTAAGCAAAATTAGCAAAAAAGTAAGGACTAAAGCCCACATTTTTGAAAGAAAGGTATAGGCTATTTTTTTAAGCAAGGCTCAATTGTTTATATAGGTTGTTAAACATTTTGTTGATGGTATTGCTATCATACTTTGTGGTATAGTTCTCAAAATTTATGATATATTTATTTTGAGTAAAATTTACAATTGCTTCGCATAATTCTTGGTCGTTGCTTACCAAAACACCCAGTTCAGGGTTCACCAAATTATGAAATGAAACTATATCATTGCAAATTACAGGGCAATGCACAGCCAAGGCTTCAAACACGGTCATACCTTGCGTTTCGTAAAGGCTATAGGATATCAGTGCCGTGGCTTTCGACATTTTTTCTGCTACTTCTTGCTTCGGAATCACCCCTGCAATTATAATACTTCTGTTTAACAATCCATGTTGCCTGGCCAATTTAATGCAATCATCATTGTCTGGACCATCTTCGCCATACATCATTAACTTGTAATGGGGTATTTGGGGAAGTGCTTCTATAAAAGCAGCTACAATTTTTGTACATTGCTTTAATTCCTTAAAATTAGAAAGATGTAAAAAATATTTTTCTTTTATGCGGTATTTTTGGGTCTCATATATTAAATCATCTACCACATTGGGTATAACAAAACATTCTTTATTCAAGCCAAAAATATCTTTTATATCATCACCCAAATGCTGTGAAACAGTGCTTATTCCAGCCGCACTCTTAAGCACCTGCATTTCTAAAAAACGCAATCTTGGTTTGTTGATTTTCAAATAGCGACTACTGTGTTCGGTAATAATATAGGGAATCCGCTTAAGTTTTTTGAGCAACCATGCTACTACTCCCACAGGCCAAGCCACATGCACCTGTATAAATTTCGGCCTGCCATATTGCTTAAAAAGTAGTAAGCAATAATTATAATAGATAAAAAATTTGGTAATGTTTGAATTGGGTTTAATTATATATTTTGTGATATATAAAATATTCCCCACTTGCATTTCTGTATCTTTACAATTTTGTTTACGATCAATAAATTTAAGGTGAAAAACTATTACTTTATTGTTGATACCTATAGCTTCTATATGGCTTTGCACGAAATTGCCTGAAGTTGGTTCCAATTGATTGGGAAACCATGAGGCCAGCATAAGTATATAATCCCCTTTCAAATTTTTATTGTTCCTTAAATAAGATTTTGTGCAACATATAACATCTTTTGATGGTTTCTATAATTTCGTACTCTGAGGTAGTGGCCACCAAATTGTAGGTAGGGCCGCAAAAGTTCATAAATGAATCGAGGGCTGAGCCATATAATCCGGAAATTTGATGGGCAACATCTCGGGTAAACACATCACTGATAGCATGTTTCTTTTCGTCCCTTTCAAATAATTGTTCTAGTTTTTTTAACTCTTTTCCACGTTTGCTATAGTTATAATATAATAAGGATATGGGACTTTGAATTCCCGGTTTGGGTCGGTCGAGCACATAGCTCCATGCTTTGCGGCGTTCGTAGGCATCTACATGGGGTGTACGTATACTGCGGAACACAAATTCAGGAAACAACATGGGCAGTACTTCCATATATATAATATTGTTTTTACCTAATAAGGAATCAATGTGTAAAGTATCAGTAACGTAGCCCATTTTTTTTATCACCAACTGTTTGTGGCCGGTGTCTACCATCAAATTAAATTCTCCATTATACGATGATATGGTTCCAACAAATAAGCCCTGCGAAACTATAACAGCTTGCACTACCGGAGTGCTATCAGTATCCCTCAGTAATTTGCCTTTTATATATAATTGTCCACTGGCGGGCAGGGTAATTATCAGCAACAAAAATATATAGTATGGTTTGTATTTTTTCAAATATATAATTACAACTCTTTCAGTTCGTATAAGTCCAAACGGCGGTCTTTCCAGTTCAAAACGGTTCCTGTATTACGTACCCGTTCCAGTGCCGCCAGGTCCAGGTCAGCTATAACGACGGTTTCGATATTCGTGTTACATTCGCCAGCCACTGCATCGGGCGGGAATGCGAAATCGCTGGGTGTATATATACCCGATTGTGCATAGTTAATGTCCATATTATCAACGGAAGGAATATTGCCAATGGTACCCGCAGTGCATACAAAAATTTGATTTTCTATCGCACGGGCCTGACTACAATATTTCACGCGTTGGAATCCATGTTTTTCGTCGGTGCTAAAAGGTACAAACAATATTTTTGCACCTTTTTGGCAAGCTATTCTGGCCATTTCGGGGAACTCCACATCATAGCATACATTAATAGCTACTTTGCCACAATCGGTATTCATTACATTAATTTCTGAGCCTGCTTTTACGCCCCACCATTTTTGTTCGTTCTGGGTAATGTGAATTTTATACTGCCTTTCGTAAGTTCCATCACGTTTGAATAAATAGGCGATATTATATAAATCATCGCCTTCCAATTGCAAATGCGTTCCGGCTATTATATTTATATTATATTCCAAACTTAGGCGTTTAAATAAACTTATATAATCATCAGTATATTCATCCATTTTTCTAATGCTGTCTTCAGGGCTCATGCCCCTATAATCTATCAGTGATAGCAGTTGGGTGGTGAACAGCTCTGGGAAAATAGCAAAATCCGATTTATAGTTACTGGCCACATCGGTAAAATATTCACACTGTTGTGCAAATTCATCGAATACCATAATTTTACGCAACTCATATTGAATACAACATACCCGTACTTTCTTCATCATTACTGAGCGTTCCGATTTGCTCTCAGGCGTATAGTCAATATTTTTCCATTCAAGTAAGCAAGCATAGCCCTCACTTTCCATATCATTGGGCAGGTAGTCTTTTATAATACGGCGTATGGCAAATCCCTGTGAGAGTTGGAAAGTAAGTACCGGGTCTTTTATTTTTTTATCTATCACCCTTTTCACATACGCACGCACACCAAGCTTTCCAGAATGTATATGATAATTGGGCAACCTGCCGCCAATCAAAATTTGCATCAGGTTTTTTTCTACGCCCAAGTCCCTACGCATTTCATATAAACGGCGACCAATCTTAAGCCCTTGGTATTCGGGGTGCACCATGGCTTCAATACCATATAAGGTATCTCCATCTTCATCGTGGTTGGTAATATAACCTTTGTCGCATATCTCGTTCCAGGTATGGTCATCGTCATAATCGTCCCAGTTAATAATAAGGCTGGTGGCCGAACCTACAATTTCTCCTTCAAACTCTATCACCTGCATCCCTTCTGGGAATATGCGGTATTGGCTTTTCAGCATATCCATCGTCCATGGGTCATTGTCGTGGAAACATATTTGCGACAGTTTAATAATGGCTTGAAAATCGTCGTGCGTGGCCGTCCGCTGTATAATTACAGGTCTTTTGCTAATGCGTTTTTTCATGGTTGTTTTATCTAAAAGATCCCGAATTCCATTCGGCAGGCAAAGGTAGAAAATAAATGTGAGAGTTGAGCAGCACCCCGACCCTTACCTCCATTGAAATGTGTATTATATATGTCGGGGATTTGAGGACGGGCTTTTATATACATCCTGTTGGGGGTGAAGGGTGAAGGCAGTTGTGGAGTAGTTTCTAACAAAAGCAGTTGATATATTTTGTATTTTATTATTTGCCAATAGTGATGCGTTAACTATATTACAACGGCTTTAATATTTTATACAACCACACTTTAGAAACTTGATTCACTGTAACAGTTTCCAACACAGCATAATTTTTATCAATTCCATCCCAAATTTTTTCGCTGTGTTTCCCAATAAACATTCCAATAAGAAAAACACCATCTTTGGCTAAATATTTGTTATATTTTTTTACTAATTGTAAAGGGGTTTTACTATAATACAATACCTCGTTCATTACTATATAACTAAATGGAGCATGTTCGGGAATAAATGTTTCCATATCGGCAGCGGCAAATTTAGCGTTGGGTGCTTGGGGTGCTTTGCCAATCGCTACTTCAGAAATATCGATACCTTCATAAAAAGAATAGGAATCAATAGGAATCAGATTAAAAAAAATTCCTTCACCGCAACCTATTTCCAAAATATTTCCTTTCAAGTTATATTTCACTATCAAATTTTTTGCTATATATATTCGCTGCAATTCCTCCTCCGATTTTAGTCCTTCCCAGTTTCCTTTTGCATATTGATAATCCCAACGGTTTTTATCAATTCTTAAAATTTTACGTTTTATAAATGATATAATTTTTTGCATAATAAAAAATAGATTTATTAATCGCGTTTATTTAGTTTACACCATTCGCACTCACCACAGCCTTTATCGAACTCGTAGTTTTTAATTCTATTATAAACCTCTTTTATTTGCACCGAAAGCATGGCGGTTTCTTCGGGAACTATATGGATTGTTTCTTCATGAAACTGTTTGGTTGCTTGGTCAGGTTCTATAAACTGATACACCGCTTTGTCGAAACTCCAACCACGGCAGCGGGCTTTGGGGTCATTATCTAAAAGTATTTTATAGAATACGGCCTGCCTCCAATAATCACCACCAAGTGCAATTTCTGGATCATTATTTTCAGGATCGGGGCGGTCGAGTTTTTTCTTATTGAACTTTCCGGTTTTATAATCAACCACGGTTGCTTTGCTGCCGTCAAATTCTAGTTTGTCAATAAATCCTTTCAAGGGAATATTATCAAAAATTACCGCTTCCATTCTCACTTCTGTTTGTATAATAGGATTCCATTTATCTTTGAAAAAACTATGATAACGTTTTAATACATCACTACCATATTCTATTTTGCGTTCATATTCTGCAGGCACAAATTCGTGTTTTCTTAAATACATTTCATAAGTAAAAAATTGCACGAGTTCTTCGGCATTGTCAAAAGTTTTTCCTTCTTTATTTTTATCAAAATATCGCTCCAAAGCCTTGTGTACTGCGTTACCAAACGATAATGCGGGTGAACTTCCTGTGGGTACTTTAAGCAAATACATATAATAAAAACCAATAGGGCATTCTAAGTAAGCATTGAGATGTGATACACTTAATTTATAATCGCCCAACAGATTTTCCATTTCTTCGTTGGCCAATAATTCGGGTTTGGTTTCTTTTTGTTCTTGCATTACCAAAGCCAATGCTTCTGCCAAAATATCTCCATCTGCTTCGGGCCGTTCTATTATAATACCTGCCTTTTCTACTTCGGGCACAAATCGGGTTGGGATAGATTCCCTGTCTTCGTTATCATGATTATAGTAACTCATATATAGTCCCAACTTAGCACGGGTCATTCCCACATAAAATAATCTGCGACTTTCCTCAATAGCCAAATCATCTGTATTCACAGCCATTTGGCTTGCTTGGCGTTGTGTATGATCTAATATATTTGGAGGAAATTTAAAACCGTCTCCTTTTTTACTCCCTTCCCAATATTTACCAACCAAACCTACCATAAATACATGTTCAAATTCTAAACCTTTACTACTATGTGCCGTGGTAAATTTCACCCCTTTGCCAGTGCCTGTATTTAATACTGCTTCCAAAGTTATATTATACTCCGTCATCAATTTTAAACTTTGCATAAAGCGTTCTATATTTAATCCGGGTGCTTTATGTTCTTCATTTGTTATATAATTATGCAGGGCATGAATTTGCTGCAAATACAAGTTTCTTTCGGGATGGTGCAGGGCAAATTTCAATGCTCCCGACCGTGTAATTACATCTTCAAAAAACTGCAATAATGTTTTATTGGCACAAGTAGAAACCCAATGATTTATATTGTCTGATAATTTCGATGCACCTTTTTCAAATTCGCTCAAACCACTAAATAGATTGGGCTTCTCAGGGTTTGCAATATTTTCTAATGCAATGCGAATTGAATTTATATTGCCTTTTGTTTTGGGAGTTTTTTGCCACTTGGCCATAAATCTTGCAGCCTCCACCGGCGGACCAAACCCCAAAAAATCTATATGTAATAGTTGGAATAATAAATCATTATTGCTATGTGGTCTATCAACTTGTGTATTTATATAATTGAGTAAGGTAATTAAATGTTGGGCAAATGGTTCTTTCAATACATCAATTTTGCGTTGCAAACTTACTGGAATTTCTTTCTGTTTGAAAAATTTTACGAGGTTTTCTACCTGTCGGTGTTCTCTATATATTACTGCAATTTCTGCGGGGTTTACATCCTCTTCTATCAGTTCCATAATATGCTTGGCAACACCCGCCATCTCTGCTGTTTCAGTAGGGTAATTGATGATAACAGGTTTATGTATATCATTGGCAAATTTCCCTTGGGCAATTAATTTTTTATCCAGTTTTTCAAAACCTGCAATGCGGGTAATGCGTTCGATATTTAAATCGATGAGTGCTTTGGATGCATCCAATATATGTTGGTTACTTCTATAATTATCTCGCAACATCACCACTTTTAAATGGGCATCATACTGTTGTTTGAAATTAAATATATTGGCCACATTTGCACCTTGAAATCTATATATACTTTGGTCGTCATCGCCCACCACAAACACATTGGGATTGGGCCAATAATTACACAGCAATTCAACCAACTGATTCTGGGCATCATTGGTATCCTGAAATTCATCCACCAATATATACTGAAACCGCTCTTGAAAAATTCGTAATGTTTGCGGACGATCTTTGAACAATTGCAGCACCCACAATATCATATCATTAAAATCGTAGCGACCCAGTTCCTTTAGTTGTTCGTTATAGTTGGGATATAAGTTAGCAGCGGCAATAAGTTGTTGCATGTCCTTCTGCAACTTGTCCATAGCCGTGGGTTTGGCATCGCCTGCATTGTATTGTTTGTATTTTTTTTGATAGTAAAACTCAGCGTTATTGGTGTCACTTTCTACCTCTATGATATATTCTTTTACTTTTTTTTCTATATAATCGGGCATCCAGTTTTCATGCTTCATCACGCCAAATAATTTTTGCAAACGGCCAACATCATAATATGCTCCACTGCCCTGCCGTTTGAGTGGGTGATTGAGCGGTAATTTGTCAATCATTTTACGCAGCAATTCTATCACTTCTATCTCCGTAACCGGACTCATCTCCCGCAAGCCAAAATCGGCAGCATGTTGTTGTATAATATCATTACAGAACGAGTGAAAAGTTTCTATCTTAATGCGATACGCATCCGGGCCAATCAAATGTAACAATCGTTTACGCATGGCCACCACACCTGCATTGGTAAAAGTGATACATAATATATTCTCAGGTGCAGCATGGGTGGTATCCGCTACCAAAATACGCCCAATACGTGTAGCCAAAATCTGTGTCTTACCAGTTCCCGGACCTGCAATTACAAGTACAGGGCCTTCAATCCTGTCCACTGCTTCGCGTTGGGCTTCGTTGAGGTTGTTATAGGCTTCTTGGTATGGGGTTGTTGACATGGGATTATAGTTAAGTTTCTTGTCATCCTGTCCCGATACCTATCGGGATTATCGAAGGGCGACAAGAAACTCGGGATGACAATATTTTTTTGTTAAGGTACAAATATAATTGTAATGCTAATAGCAAATGCAGTAGTTAATAAAATTGGGGGAAGTTGTGGATAGGTGAGGTGGTCTGAATCACGGATTAAACGGATTACACTGATTTCACTGATTTTTTATTGTGTTATAATCCGTGTTAATCCTTTAATCTGTGTAATCCTTGATTCAGACAAAATACAATTGAGGATGCTATTAAACTCCTTCAGAGTTGCTGTTTGTCGTTATACTTCTCGTTCCCCACATTGTATGTGGGGTTATTCATATTCAACTCCTTTGGAGTTGTTTGTCGCTTTACTGTCGTCCCCCATATTGTATGTGGGGTTATTCATATTCAACTCCTTTGGAGTTGTTTGTCGCTTTACTGTCGTCCCCCATATTGCATGTGGGGTTATTCATATTCAACTCCTTCGGAGTTGCCGAGTTAACCATAGTTTATCTCAAAGGGGAATCCTGAAGGGATTCAATATGAATAACTCGGCATGAAATGCCGTGAATGAAAAGCGAGGGTGAACGCAACTCTGAAGGGGTTGAATAGCGGCGATAATGTATTATTGTTCCGAGTGCTTTATAGTTAAATAAAAATCAGAATATCATTTTTGAAATTTGGAATGCTTTTTTGGAGGTATTTTTTAAGCTTTTCTAAATATTTTTTTTCATATATCGATTTGTCGAGATTATTATTCCAAACAATTATTTGCAAGCTATGACTTATGGATACATATCTATATAAATAGGAATGGTATCTCAGTAGTATATTTTTATTTTTGTCATTAAACAAAATTTTGTGATTAATTCCCAACTCTTTTTGAACTTTTTTTAATTTCGCTTTTTCTTTTTTATCATAAAATAAATTCGTCATATATGATGTTGGGGCATCCACAAAGATAGAATAAGAAATATAATGGTTTCTATAATATTTAGAAATATTAGAACCTTTCATTCTTGATAGATAAGAATAAGAATGAGAATGAAACTTACTTATGTCATCGTAATAATAATCATATGAGATATAATAATCGCATTTTTCATCTTGTAATTGAGGTATAAGATATCTAGTTCTCAAATAGAAACTATCAGCGTTCCAAACAAACGCTTGGTGAATAAAATTTAAACGGGTATAATTCACATTTTGGATAAACCCCTGCATATCATAATCAAAGTCGAACTTTCCAAAAGTAACTGCACTATCTATAGTGCCATTAATAAATGGTGAACTGATAAGATATAATTTTTCAATCCTTTTCTTTTTTGTATTGAACTCAAACAGCAAATACCTAAGTTCTGGTTCCAAAAAAATATCGTCTTCACTTTTGTGTGCTATTGTATATCCTAAATGTACAATGCTATCATTTACAGAAAATTGTTTTTTCAAATAGCTAACATCTCTGCTAATATTTCCGACAGAATCAATTAAACTATATTGATTTAAAAAACCCAATGAATCATATTCTAATCTTGCAAATTCTAAAATCTGATGATCTTGATATTTTAATATTTTCTGAGGCTGGTAGGGTGTAAGGTTTGTACAGAGTAATTTAATCAATCTGTCAGGATAATATCGATCAGCCACATCCCAACGCTGTGAAATAGCCGTCAGGTTAATAACAAATGTAAATAATGCCAAAACCAATATTGATTTTCTTTTATACATAATTCTGATAAAAAATGCTTCGTGTATTATAATATTTGCGAAAAAAAGTTCAATGCTTCGTGCCAATGGGATTGCCACGTCGGAAGCCTCCTCACAATGACGGAATAAAAATAAGCTACTCCACCACCAAACTCTTACTCACACTTCCATTCTCAGTCACAAAAATCAATTGATAAATTCCTTTGCTCAAGGTATTGTTATATATATTTTCGAGTTCGAAAGTTTGGGTATTATTTGGGAGCAGTACGTTTATCAGTTGTTTCCCAGTCATGTCAATCAAAATTAGGCGGGTATTGTTATATATGTTTTCTGGTATTTTTATAGTAGCATTCCCATTGGTGGGATTGGGAAATATTTCTATATTGTTTGCTGTTTCTATATCATTTGTTGTTAATGGCCAACCGCCAATATTTATATTATCTATAAATAAATTATTGCCCACCCCACTGGTAACGAATGTGAATTTAAGCATGAGGTTTTGTAAGGTTTGATAACCGCTTAAACTAACTTTTTCCCTACGCCAATCGGCGGCTGATGTGGGAGAGAAGTTACTGTTTTGTGAAGTAGTGGTTTCTAATTTACCGCCCGATTTTGAAAATATATTGTTCCAGTTCAATCCACAATCGGACGATGCAAAAACTTTTAAATTATCGAAACTACTGGCACTGCGGCGAACGTACGAAATAAAAAATTCTAGGTTAGGTGCCAAGCGTGTCGTCATATCCAATGGCGGAAAAGTGAGTTCGCAATAATCGCCCGCATTAAAATTATTATAGTTATTGATATATAAACACGAAGAACTATTATACCCATTTGATTTAATTAATTTCCAGCCATTACTGCCGGTACTTGCATACGTGGTCAACTCAGCGGGCAAGGTGGAATTGGCTTCAAAACTATATTGCCAGGGTGTTTTATATCCTGATACATTCGATATCACATTTATATAAGCTGTTTTGGTAATTGAATCTGTGCCACTGGCATTTGATACTACCAATTTTACTGACATTGTACCTGATTTGGTAAAAGAAACAGTAGGACTGGCATTGGTATCCACTGCAGGATTTCCATTTTCGAAATACCAGGTATAGTTTGCAACTTTGCCACGGGTACTGTTATCATAAAACTTGATCTGACTGCCTTGGCATACATTAAGTAAGGGCGTATAAAAATCGGCTTTGGGAATACACAAGGCTATATTGGAAGTATCATATACTCCTGTAGCTTTCAGATTTGCAATGGAATATATACCCGATCTATATTGAAATGCCCCATCTATTACATCTTTTTGTCCGGACGAAAACATATTCTGACAATTGCCATTGGTATAATCCATATAGTTCTCTATTTGGTCGGGCAGGTCGGGCACATCATTGGTGCAGGTGTTGCGATTGCTGGGGCATCCAGAATTTGCAGAAGCTACCGGAGGAGTATCATATACATCTTCAGCAGGGAAACTGCCATTACAACCACCTTGAAAAGTATGAAACAAACCCAACCAATGCCCAACTTCGTGGGTTGCTGTGCGGCCATTGTTACTTTTGCCAGAAGCAGTACCTATGCTGCCAAAATAATCACCTCTAATCATTACGCCATCTGTTTTGGTAGCTCCTGAACCCGGATAAGGAAACTGGGCGTAACCCAATACCGTACCTATACCACCACCGCCCAAATTATCATCTATGTCTTTTACAATCCATATATTCAAATATTTATCTTTGGGCCAAGGGTTTAGTTTACTGGCATCATTGGCATTATTGGTAAGTGAGGAATATATACGTTCGATACCATCGGTGCAATTACCTTGTGGGTCTTTGGTAGCCATGCGAAACTCCACTTCACAATCAATAGCCACGCTTTGAAAAACACTGCGGGTATTACTTGCATCTGCATTCTGACGGCGAAAATCAAGATTGAGCGTTCTTATTTGATCCAATATCTGGGCTTTTGAAATATTTTCAGGGCCATACTGATGTATTACATGCACCACCACAGGTATAATACGCACATTGGCAGCCCGTTCATTTTTATGCGAGTGTCCCGCCAATCGAACTCCCTGCTGAAAATTCAGAATTTCATTTTTAAGGGCTGTATTATTAGTTAATTGCTTTTGAAAATATTCATCGGTGAGGCATTGGGCCTGCGTTTGAAAATTACTAAAAACAAAAATATGTAAACTAATAATAATGAATATTTTTTTCATTTGATATAATAAATGGTTTTGGAAATTTGATAACTAATTTTTTACGGTTAACTCTTTAATGTGTTATTTCTTTTAGTGGGTCAAAAATAATGCCTGCTTGCCATATTATAACTGCCCTTTAGGTAAAATGGTTGCAATAATGGGATTTGGGGTATGGGATTCGGGATTCAGGGTTTTGGGGCGAACGCACACCTCACCCCCGACTCCCCAAAGGAGAGGGGCCAAAACCCCGAATCCCGAATCCTGAATCCAGACCCCACTTCCCAATTCCCAAATCCTACATTACCTTTGCACCATGGCTTCCATCCGACAAGAAAAATTTGCAAGGCTGCTACAGCGTGATTTATCGAATATTCTACAGCAACGTACACATAGTTATTTCGAGGGAAAAATGGTGATGGTAAACGATGTAGAAGTTTCGCCCGATTTGGGATATGCCAAAGTGTTTCTTGGGTTTATTAACCAAACCGAGAAAGATTATATACTGGGACTTGTCAATTTCCACAGCAAAGAAATAAGGCACGAACTGGCCCAAAAAATAAGAAACGAAGTACGCAAAATACCAGAACTTTCTTTCTATATTGATAATACCTTGGACAATGCCATGAAGATGGAGAAAATATTGGAGAAATTGAAGGAAAACGATGAATTGAAATAGTAAACAGTGGTCAGTAATCAGTAGTCAGTATTGCTGTTGCCGCATGGCACTGATTACTGACCACTGTTTACTGTCTACTAAAATAAAAAATAATAATTGTAAAATATAAAATAGCCCCATGCATTACGATCCCATAAAAGACGGCCTTGGCAGATTTTTCAATAAGAGCAGTGCGAGCCGCAAATTTTTCTACAAACTGTTGGACCTTTTGTTGCTGCGTTGCTGGCATATTCACAGCGAGCTTCGTGCTTGGCAAAACGAAAATCCGAATAAAACCGAAGTATTGGATGCCGGTTGCGGATTTGGTCAGTATAGTTTTTGGATGGCTAATAAAAATCCTAAATTTAATATCACTTCAGTAGATGTGAAAGAGGATTATCTGGCCGATTGCCGTGTATTTTTTAAAGATTGCGGACTTAACAATGTAAAATTTGAAGTTGGCGATCTCACCGATTTCCCACGCAAAGACAGTTATGATTTGGTAGTGTGTGTGGATGTAATGGAACATATATTAGAAGATGTGGAAGTGTTCAAACATTTTTACACAAACTTAAAACCTGGAGGTATGATGTTGGTATCAACTCCCAGCGACCAAGGTGGCAGCGATGTGGGCGATGATAGTGATGAATCTTTTATTAGCGAACATGTACGCGATGGTTATAATATTAATGAGATACAAGACAAATTGCGTTTGGCTGGTTTTACCAAAACTTTTGCAAGGTATAGTTATGGAACACCAGGGAAAATATCGTGGAGATTCTCGATGAAATATCCTATACAAATGCTCAATGCTTCCAAATTGTTTTATGTAATAATCCCATTTTGGTATCTGCTGTTTTATCCTTTCTGTTATATATTAAATTGGATGGATACGCTAGGGTCACATAAAACTGGAACAGGTTTGATAGTGAAAGCTTGGAAATAGTCCTTCCCTTCGATTAACTCAGGCAGGCTAAACTTGGATAATATATATAATAAAAACTATTATATAATGAACACCGAAACTGCTCAAACTATATATATAGATTATCTCAAATTTGAGAAGAAAGCATCGCCACATACCATTGCAGCTTATGAGACTGATTTGGGGCAGTTTTTCCCTTTTATAAAGCAGGATTTTGAAATAGAAAATCTGGAAGATATTTCGCATCAAATAATCCGTAGCTGGTTGGTACAATTAATGGGAGATGGCATCAGTCCACGCTCAGTGAACCGTAAAATTACCTGCCTGCACAGTTTTTTTAAATACCATATCCGTCTTGGTAATATTATACAAAATCCCATACAAAAAGTACAAAGACCCAAGCAAGGGAAAAAACTTCCCGTATTTATTGACGAACAAAATATCAATGATTTTTTGAATATCAAAACCGAAGAAAATGATTTTGCAACACAGCGTGACCAAATGATTTTACTATTATTATATCATTGTGGCATTCGTCGTGCTGAATTGGTAAATCTAAAAACAAATGATGTAGATTTATTGCGTGGGCAGATAAAAGTACTGGGCAAAAGGAACAAAGAACGTATTATACCAATCTTAAAAGAATTGCAAGAAGCTATTAAGGAATATACCATCGCAAAAAAAGAAAAAGGTTATGATAATGAAGAATTATTATGCAGCGATAAAGGTGTTATGTTAAGCACCGGAATGGTATATACAAAAGTGAAATTTTTTCTGTCACAATTTACTACTTTGCAAAAGAGAAGCCCGCATGTGTTGCGTCATACATTCGCCACCCACATGCTCAACCACGGTGCCGATTTGAATGCCATTAAAGAATTGCTGGGTCATGCCAATCTTGCCGCTACACAGATATATACCCATAACACATTTGAGAAGCTAAAAGCACAACATAAGCAGGCACACCCTAAAGGATAATTACGAATCTGTAAATTACGAATTACGAATATAACTGTATCAAGCTATAAATTAATTTCCCTCAAAAAAAAATCGTAATTCGTAATTATTAATTCGTAATTTAAAACTCAATTCCTACATCAAATCCCCCAACCTAATATGCTTCCTATTGATAGGATTTATTTTGCTAAGGTCGAGGGTGAAACATATAGTTTTGGTGAACAATTTGAATCTATTGGCATTGGGGAAATTTAATTCATACAAATCAAGAATTGCTTTACTGGAAAATAATGGATAATATATAATCAAAGCCCTGCCAAATAAAGGAACTGATACTCCGGCACTATATAATGAAGTAACGATATTATTATTCGTATTTAAATTTTTTCCATCATACAAACTAAAATCTCCATAAAGCATAAATGGTATTTTGCCTGGCAGCGGTAACTCGATATTTACAGCAGTAAGCCATTTATCACTGCGAAAATTACCAGACATAGGTATGTGAATATTTCCATCACGTGTCAGTACTTGTCTTGACCATATATTCTTACTATAGATTTGTTCGTTTCTGCCTGGCATCAGATGGTCGTAGGTGAAGTCTTGCATTCCGGCATTTCCGGCTGCATAGAAATTTGCCCTGTCTTGTAAATAAGCCGAACTACTTTGCTTTACACCTCCAAAAAATCTATAATACATTTTCTTTCTCACATTGAAATTGAAATGCCCTGATACAGTTGCTTGTAAGCGATTTGCATTACCTGATAAGGCTTTTATACAATAGTTTATTGAATTTAGTTTGCTATTATCTTTTGAATTAAATTCTGCATACGGATAAGTTGTAAAATTTAAGACACTTGATTTTGTTTGAACATTCTTTCCTTTTTCATCAATTCCTAACATTCCAATTTTTAAGCTGTTATCTCGTAAACGCCTCGGATTTTTTTTACCGAACAATAAATTTACATATAAATCTGTACGGCTAAAGGAAGTTAATGTATCATTATTATTTGCAACCTCATAATTTCCTGTAGCAAAGTGCCTGAAATTTACCCCCACTTCTACCATATAAATTTTTTTGTTTCCTGTTTTAATAAACTTGGTAATATCACCCATACCAGCCATGCTTTTGCTTTTGAAACCAAATAAAGGAATAAAAGTAAACTGCATACTACGCAACGGCACTATTTCATTGCTTAACATAAAACCGAGCATCAGCCCATCGTATTTATTTGCAGTGGTCATTGGTGAGAGATAAATATTATGGTCATTGCTATGTCCTATACCCATCAACTTTAAATGGAATGGCTCTTTGCCTTTAAATAAGAAACTATGTTTTATATAATTATTTTTGAGATTACTTTCCATCATATAATGGCCTGTATCAATCTTCACCCATTTCCAGGTTTTGCAGGGTACTTCAAATGTTTTCTTTCCCTTAAAACCTTCAAATGTATAGGAATAATCTTCTCCTGTTTTGCTTTTTGTATTAATAAAAACGGGGCCTTCCACTCCGCCCTTATTCTGAATGGTAATATATAATTTATCATTCAATTGTTTTGCTTTTACCAATTTGTAATCAACGGTTTTGGTAGTGCCTATTAAAGTATTAAAAAACCAATCCAGCTTTTTGCCGCTCACTGTTTCAAACACCTCACGAATATCACCGGGCAATGGGTGTTTAAATTTCCATTTATCATAATAAGTCCGCATACATTTATCCATCATTTCATTGCCCAAATACGCACGCAGATAATTAAAAGCCAAAGCTGTTTTACCATATACAATAGCTCCATAATTTGCATCCACATAGGTTGTCGCATGGCCTTCTATAGCTTGGTCGAGTCCCGCAAATTGTTGCATTTGGTATAATATATAATGTTGATTTATTTGACTGAGTTCTTTCAAATTTACATAAGTTTTTACCGCATTGTTATTGTCTTTGCGGTTTTTATACCAATCTTCATAGAACGAATTAATTCCTTCATCCATCCAAGGGTGTTCGCGTTCGTTACTACCCAATATTCCATAAAACCAATTATGCCCAACTTCATGCTCTATTGTAGTTTCATCCAAACCGGGCATCACCGTGATAGTCGGATACTCCATTCCACCGCCAGCCAACAGCGGACCTTGCACTACGGTAACTACATCATAAGGATATTCGCCCACACGGTCTCCCAAAAATTCCACAGTGTTTTTTATAGTTTTGATTGCCTTGCTTGCCCTCGCAACTTCATCCGTTTTGCTTTTTGCATTTGTTGAATTATTATCTATATAATATACTTTGCTCACCACTTTTCTGCCGCTCTTTAATATAATATCTTCAGAAACTATTTTGAAATTTGAATTGGCAAACCAAGCAAAATCATGTACATTGGTTTGTTTATATATACTTGTTGTTGTTCCATCTGAGTTTTCTATTTTGCTTTGTTCGTTTCCAGTAGCAGCTATTATATATTTGGTGGGCACGGTTATTTTTACATTAAAAGTTCCAAACTCGCTATAAAATTCTCCTTGGTCTAAATAGGGCATTGGGTTCCATCCTGTGGCATCATATACTGCAGGTTTTGGAAACCATTGTGTGATATTAAAGGAATAATTTTTTGTTTCATTATCAAAAGCCCAGCCCATACGTGAAAACACTTTGGGGATTTGAACACGGAAAGGTGTTTCTATAGTGCATACATCGCCGGGGGCAAGAGGCATGGGAAGAATTAGCAATACAAAATCAGCATTTAGTCCACCTAATTTTGGCGGTATTTTATAAAATTTATCGTATTTATTACTAGCAACTATGCCATTCACCATAAAACTCAATGAATCAATATAACCACTGCAACTATCATGTGTAAAATAAAAATCTAAACTCCCGTTTTCTACTTGCTGTTTGGCAAATGGTGTTTCATTATTCTTATAAGCATTGGGCCACAAATGAATATATATTTCTCGCAATGTTTCAGGTGAATTATTGGTATAGGTCATTTTGATTTTGCCATTTAATTGTCGTTTTATATCGTCCAACTTCACCTCAATATCATAGTCGCATTGCTGCTGCCAAGTGCTTTGTTTGCTCACTTGTTGGGCGTATGACGGTAAGTTGTTGAAAAAAACAAGGCTAATTAGCGACAAGAAAGTACCAATTGACCTGCGGTTGGATAAAATTTGCATCAAGTTTTTACGTTTTTTTGTTTATCTTTGAATTGGATTGAAATTTAAAGACGGCAAATATAAGCCTATAAAGAATATTATTAATAGAATATGAAGATGCCAGAACAACCAGACGACAAAGAACTACTTGCATTGGTAGAAGCTTTTGAAAAAGCGTTGAACAGCCCTGATAGTGCTTATTTCGACGAGGAGCAGTTAGAAGATATTATAGAATTCTATATGGGCCGCAATAATTTGAAGCGTGCTGATATTGCTGTTAAAAGGGCTGAAGATGCATTTCCTTTCTCTACCACATTTTTGATTAAGAAAGCCAGCCTGCGGTTGATGGAAGGCAAACTAATTATGGCCAGGCAGCATATAGAAAAAGCGGAATCATTGGAGCCGCTTAACCCAGATGTGATGTTGCTAAAAGCTGAGCTTGCTTCGCAAAACGACCAATATGAAGATGCGGAACAGTGGTTTGAGAAAGCCTTGCAATATGCCGAAGACGTTAATGATATATACTTTGGAATGGCGGTGATATACCTCAATGCCATGCGATTTGAAAAAGCAGCCAATGCCTTTGAGAAAATATTGGAAACCGAACCAGAAAATATACACGCCCTATACGAACTCGCCCTCTGCTACCATGAATCTGGCCGATATAACGATGCAGTGCGGGTATTCAATAAATATATAGATATCGAACCCTATTCTTCATTTGCATGGTATAACCTGGGCAGTAGTTTTGCTTCCAAAGGTTCACCCCAAAAAGCCATTGAAGCATTCGATTATGCCACCATTATTGATGATGGATTTTCATCGGCATGGTATAATAAAGGCAATGCCCAATATGAAACCGGACAATATGAACTGGCTATCGAGAGCTATAAAAAAGTAATAGAACTGGAAGGCGATGATGCTACTACTTATTGTAATTTGGGCAACTGTTATCATGCTTTAAATTTATTTGGATTGGCAATGGGATACTTTAAAAAAGCACTTAAACTAAACCCCAACAGCAGCGACGGAATATTTGGCCTTGCACTGATAGCACACGAAAGACAAAACTATGACGAGGCAGAAGTATTGCTACAAAAAGCCATCAAACAAGACCCCCACAATAGCGAATACCACGGGGCTTATGGCGATTTATTATTTGAAAAAGGGTTGCCACTCGATGCTGTAAAAGAATACAAAGCAGCCATTGATTTGGACCCCGACGATGTGGATGCCTGGACATATATGAGCAATTGCTATAAAGAAACAGCCATGATGGAAGAAGCTTGTGAAACGCTGATGAACGGAATCAAAACCATCCCCGATGAATATAGTTTTTACTTTATGCTTGCAGCAAATTATCTGGAATCAGACCAAACGCGTACACAGGGAATGGAATGGTTGCAACGGGCAATTAAACAAAGCAAAGACAAAGAAGGCTTGTTCAAAATAAACCCCGATTTGCGAGACGATGAGCAGATTGTTGCGTTTATTAAAGGGTTGAAATAGTATTTATACCAATGCTACGTCCCTCTGGGCAATGCTGTTAAGTTAAGGATTTTTTCTATTGCCCCGACTTTAAAGTCGGGGTATAAAAGGAGCGAATAAATCGGCTTTAGCCACATTGCTTTCTGCAAATCTATATATTATTGATTGGACCCTTTTACAGAGATTCTTGTGCAATACCAGTAAACCCCTAAATTTGCAAAAAAATATGAGTATATATACCTATATAACAGAAAATATTATATTGCCCCTTGGCGATATCGCATTCAAATCGAGTGTGGTGAAAAATTTACGCAAATGGCGTAAAATACAATGGCTTAGCCCAACTGAAATTAACCAATTGGAACAATCCAATTTAAAATCATTGCTACACCATGCCCTCAATAATATCCCACATTATAAAAATTTGAATATAAAAGAAGACCCAGACGCTATAGTAACTTTAAGTCAGTTTCCCATATTATATAAAAAAGATATAAAGGCAGATTTTGATGGTTTTATGGACCCGACTCAAAATAAAGAAATTTTTATTAAATATATGAGCAGCGGTTCATCGGGGGTGCAGAGTGAAGGCTTTGTGAATAGAGATGAAGATTCCACATCTATTGCTATACAAACGCTGTGGTGGGAATGGGCAGGCTACAAAATGGGCAAACCTTTAATACAAACTGGAGTTTCACTAAGCCGCGGTTTAAAAAAGAAATTAAAAGATGCCTTATTACGTGTTAAATATGTGCTTGCATTTAATCATTATGAAAAAGATATTATACAGTTATTGCATCAACTAAACCATTCCAAAAAATATTATTTTGCGGGTTATGCTTCTTCATTGTTTGTATTTTCGCAACTGGCAAAAAAAGAAGGAATAAATGATATAAAATTGAAATCCGTTATCAGTTTTGGAGATAAGATGTTTCCGCATTACAGAAAATCTATTCAAGAAGTTTTTGGAGCAAAAGTATATGATACTTACGGCTGTTGCGAAGGAATTATGTTTTCAGGTCAGTGCGAATTTGGAAACTACCATATTATGTCGCCGCATGTGCATTTGGAGATTGTAGATAAAGACGGCAAGCCTGTACCCGAGGGAACTTTGGGATATATTGTGGCAACACGTTTGGATGGTTATACCATGCCCTTAATTAGATATTATATGGGCGATATGGCAGTGAAAACCGCCTCGAAAAAACTATGTGAATGTGGAAGAGGTTTTCCAATGATGGAACAAATAATTGGCAGGGATACTGATATTGTGCGAACCCAAAAAGGAAAATATTTAGTAGTTCATATATTTACTTTAATATTTGAACAATATAACACTATAAAACAGTTTAGGGTAATACAAAAAGTATTAGAAAATATAGAAATAGAATATATTCCAGAACCTAATTTTGAATTGTATATACTTGAAGAAATAAGCAAACGAATACTTTTAAATACCGAACCTGGCGAATTAAAAATAAATTATACTTGTGTAGATTTTATCCCATCAACTCCCTCAGGCAAACCTCAAATTATACAAAGTTTATTATAACTCCGTATTCCTATGTATAATATAAGAAGTGGGCTGATCGGTTGCCATTAACACCAATTCGTTTATGTTTACATGCGGAGGTGTATTAATCATAAATACTACTGATTCTGCTACGTCTTCGGGCTTTAATGGAGTCCAACCTTCATATACTTTTTTGGCACGTTCAGTATCACCTTTAAAACGCACCACTGAAATACCTGTTTCAACAGTTCCTGGATGTATGGATGATACTTTTATATAGGGAGCCAAATCTATTCGCATGCTTTTACTTAATGCATCAATTGCGGCTTTGGTTCCACAGTAAACATTCCCATATTGGTAAGGTTCTTTCCCTGCAATGGATGCCATATTTACGATATGCCCCTTTTTTCTTTCCATCATCATTGGGGCAATGGCACGGGTAACATATAACAATCCTTTAATATTGGTATCAATCATGGTGTCCCAGTCATCGGTATCACCTTCATGAATTAAATTATATCCCAACACTGTTCCTGCATTATTTACCAGCACATCTATCGCTTTCCATTCATCGGGCAAAATACTTATAGCTTTATTAACTTCCTCTTTTTTGGTAACATCAAATATGGCAATATATACTTTTACCTGATAGGTACTCCTTAAATATTCAGCCAGCTCAGTCGTTTTCTCTTCATATCGGTTATTGAGTATAATATTATAACCTATGGAAGCTAGTTTTATGGAAATTGCTTTCCCTATTCCTTCTGAGGCACCAGTTACAAATGCGATTTTATCCATTACAATGTTGTATTAAATTTCTATTATAAGTAGCTCTAAACCAAATAAAAGGCTTGGAAACAAAGCTATTCTATAATAATTAGCAAAAATAGCCCATTGGCTACATCATTCCAAATTGTTTTTTAGAGGCCCAGAATATTGGAAAATAGCGGTTTCTAATAGTTTTATTATATTTCAATTTCCATATCTTTGTTCCCAAATATATCATACATTTAATATTAAAAAAATGAAAAACATACTCCTACTAATTTTATCCTTAAGTTCGATAAATCTATATAGTCAAACAGCTCAAAATTACTACAACCAAGGCAAGGTGAAAAATAGTTTAAAAGATTATAAAGGTGCGATTGCTGTGTATTCAAAAGCGATAGCATTAAATCCAAAATTTGATTCCGCATATTATAGAAGAGGGAATTGCAAATTTAGTTTTGGCAATATAGGAGAAGCATTAGATGATTATAATAAATGTATAGACATTGATTCTAATTTTGCACCTGCGTATTTCAATAGAGGTCTTTGCAATATTGAACTTAATAATCGAACAGGTGCTTTAGGCGACTTTAATAAAACTATTGAATTAGACCCAAAACTTTCAGTTGCTTATTACCAAAGGGGGCTGATGAAATATGATAATGACGATGCTTCAAATGCCATTATTGATTATACAAAAGCAATAGAATTAAACCCCAATTTTTTTAATGCTTATTATAATAGGGGAATCTGCAAAGCTAATTTAACCCTATACGCAGAAGCCATCAAAGATTTTAGTTCCGCTATTAAACTAAATCCACGATATGGCGAAGCATACTACCAAAGAGCAAACACTAAAATAAATTTAAAAGACAACAAAGGTGCTTGCAAAGATTACCACAAAGCAGCAGGATTTTTTTACAAACCTGCTTTTGATAAAATAAAGCAATATTGTAACTAAAAAAAGCAGCCCTAATATTTATTATATTAAAACTAATATATAATATTACAAAATACTTCGTATATTTGCACATGCAAAAATTACAAATAACCTCAATGAGCGTTCCTGAAATAGAAGC
>JAYVCI010000076.1:0-26896 GCA_043750035.1 Chitinophagaceae bacterium | reverse complement strand
GCTTCTATTTCAGGAACGCTCATTGAGGTTATTTGTAATTTTTGCATGTGCAAATATACGAAGTATTTTGTAATATTATATATTAGTTTTAATATAATATAAATTGGAATATCTTAAATAATAATTTCACCCAAACTTCTATTAATATTCCATCAGGTACCGTAACAACCAATCTGCAGGGCATTTTAATTAATGCAACTACTGAAGGAGGGCATTTGATACAAGGCAACCGTATAGGTGGAAGCATACCGGGTATTAGCGGGTCTGTTTACCAAATGGGAGATGCATCGGTTCCAGCAGGTCAGTTAAACCAAATATTCCCAATTCGTTTTCAGGCATCAAGTACCAGCAACCCAATTCGTGTTTACGGCAACACTATAAAAAATGTGCAGGTGCATACAAACTATTCTTTGCTAGCGAGTGGGTTTTTAGGAATATTGGTGTTCTCAGGAAATATTGAAATTGGAGGAGATGGCCCTACAACGGGCAATATAATAGGAGACAGTGGCCTGGCTTCAAGTATTCAAGTAACAGCCTATAATTCCGCTGGAGGAACCCGTACAAATGGTATCCGTATATTGGGAGGAATTACTTCATGCAAGATTAAGAATAACATAGTGGGCGGTCTTTCATTTAAAAATGTAAATAGCTCAACCAGTACTTCAAACGAAGTAATTGCTATTCAACAATTGAGTACTGCTGCAAACACTACCTGTTATATTGATAGTAATGTTATTGGAAGTAATTCTATTACAAATAGTATTCAAAACGAGTCTGGCAGCTATGGTGCTGCAATAGTTGCGGGTGTACAGGCCAATCCAACGGGATCGGCCCATACACATTATATTAGAAGCAACGCAGTTAAAGGTTTATATAATAGCTATACAGGTACATCAACAACAAATAACACTGTAGGTATTATCGCTGGCAGTGCAGCAAGCTCAGCCAAGTTTGTAATTGATTCTAATATCATATCGAATATTTCATCACTTGACTCTAATATCTCTACTGGTGCTTCAGCATCTGTAATTGGCATTGGATTAAGTAGTGGTACTTCTGCCGCAGATCCAGAAATTTTAAGAAATACCATCAGTAATATGTCAACTGGAAAATCTAATACAAGTATGTATGGTATATTCTATAACAATACTGCAACTGGAGCTCAGATTAGTAGAAATACTATATATGCATTGTCTAATAGTACCACAACAGGAACTATTACCAACATCTCGGGTATCAGTAACTTCTCAGGGAATGGTGCTACATTTGCAAACAACCAAATTTCATTAACCCAAAATGGCACAAGTAAAAATAATATGATAGGTATATCAGATAATACTTCTGCGAATACTCAAAACTATCATTATAATACTGTTTATATAGGTGGTACACAAAGCAGTACTAATGTTAATACATCTGCCTTTGCAACAGCTGGTAGTGGTTCAACCCTAAGTTTAAGAAACAATATATTCTATAATGAACACACCTCTTTAGGTAAAAATAATATATATACTATTTCTGCTACTTGGTCATCTACAGCAAGCTCATATAACTACTTCGTAACAGCTGATACTTCTGCCGCATTCTATAATTCTGGTTCATCTACTACTTATGGATTTGCAAATTGGAAAGCTAATGTATCTGATGGAACTGGTTCTAAAGCCAATTTATCTAGTATTAATACCTCTTCTTTATTCTTTAGCAATGTATCAATGGGTGATTTGCATATCTTTTCAAACTATTGCGAAGTTGCAAATTTGGGAACTTCACTGGCCACGGGTAATGATATAGATGGACAGACTAGAAGTGGATCGCCAGATATTGGAGCTGATGAATTTAGTGCTACATCAAATGGAGATTTGGGAATAGCAATTATTGCCACCCCAAATACAGGAACGGGTTTAACCGCAGCAGCCCCAGTTTCAGTTTACATTAAAAATTATGGAGTTTCACTAATTCCTAATGGGTCTAATTATATACTTGGATACAGAATTAATGGAGGTACTCCTGTTCTGGAGAATACCATTTTAATTGGAGCAATTGCCCCAGGCGATTCTATAAAATATACCTATACTAATTTAGCAAATATTTCAGCTCTTGGAACCTATAACTTCAAAGCATGGATTAAAGGGTTATGCGATGCAGACAATACTAATGATACGGCTTTTAAAACTGTTATACACCAAGATAGTATTAGATCGACAGGTGGTGATTTTGAAAGGTCAACAGGGTGTGCAGTTCTTAGTGGCAGCAGTTGGATAAATCTTAAAGATAATGATAGTAATACCATTATGTCAATTAACCCCAATGGTAATAATTTAGGGGCAACTTGCTTCGGAGTTAGAATTTATACTGGAAGTGGGTTAAGGAAAGATACCGCATCTGACGGAAATATTGGTTACTTCTTAGATCGTAACTTCTATGTTACACCTACTATACAACCTACTACTCCAGTTAGCGTGAGGTTATATGTTGATACTGCTGATTTGAATGAATTTATTGATACGGTATTTAACAAATTTGCAATGAGTATTAGTTACGATTCAATTCGTATTAACAAGTATCATGGGCCACGTGTTGACCTAGATCCTTATAATAATGATACAGCTATTTCTAAATATAAAGTTATCACTGCTACCGTTCATACTTGGAATAGTTCTAATCATTATCGTTATTTTCAATTTAATGTAAATAGTTTCTCAGAACTAAATCCTGGATTAGTTCCTAATAATCCTAGCCAACCTCTTCCTGTTACTTGGGTTAACTTTACAGGTAAAGCTAGTAAAAACGATGCAGCTCTTACATGGACGCTTGCGAATGAACATAACAATGACTATTTTGTCATCGAGCGTTCTATAGATGGGGTTAATTTCGTAAAAGTTGGTCAAGTTGCTTCTTATGGCGAAACAAATAATACGGTAACTTATGAGTATTTAGATATAAATGCCATTGCATTGGGAAGTGAGATATATTATAGAATTCGTCAAGTAGATTTCAATGGAGCTTCATCAAATTCCCAAATTGCACCAGTTAAATTTATTTCAAATCCGCAGAGCACTGTGATTAATGTTTGGCCTAACCCAGCAACTCAAAATATAGCTATAACTTATAAAAATATTTCAATCAATGAAAATGTTTCTATTAAGGTTTATGATATTTCAGGGAAACTTGTTATGCAATCCGCTTTTGTAACTTCTCAAACTAATGGAACAGCCCACATGGCAATAGATAACCTCCCTTATGGAGTTTATACTTTGCGTCTTGAAAGTGCTTCTGTTAATACTGTTTTAAGAGTTGTAAAGCAATAGCACAACAATAACAAGTTTGTATAATTTGTTTTTTTAATATAATGCCCCATACTGAAACTTCGGAATGGGGCATTATTTTTGCCGCACCACCAACGCTTCGTTCCCCGCATCCGATAGCTATCGGATAACGGCTGAGGTTTTTTGTAATTAAAATAATGAAAAATATTAGATCATACAATATAGAAGACATCAAAAAGATATTGGAAGAATTGGGAGAAAAACCTAATAAATCTAAACTTATATATTATTGGTTATGGAAAAAAAATGTATCATCATTTGATGAAATGATTGATTTACCAGAAAATATAATCGAATACCTAAAATTAAATTATACTTTAAATAAAGTTACCATACACACCCAACAAAAAAGCAGTGATGGTACTATTAAATATGCACTAAAACTATATGATGAAAATATTGTAGAAGGCGTCCTAATACCAACAGAAACAAGGATGACAGCCTGCATCAGTAGCCAAGTGGGTTGTAGTTTGACTTGTAAATTTTGTGCCACAGGCAGAATGGAACGTGTACGTAATTTAGATTATTGGGAGATATATGACCAGGTATGTATTATAAAAGAACAAGCATTAAAACATTACAATATGGATCTCACAAACATTGTATATATGGGCATGGGCGAACCGCTATTAAACTATGATAATGTTTTGAAAAGTACGCAAATGTGTATATCAAATGACGGCTTGGGATTATCACATAATCGTATTACAGTTTCTACTGCGGGTATTGCAAAAATGATAAAAAAATTGGCAAATGATGAAGTGAGATTTAACCTAGCTGTATCGCTACACGCCGCCAACGACGAGAAACGCAGCCATATTATGCCGATTAATGACAGTAATACCATGGAAGTATTGGAAGAAGCGTTAGTATACTTTTGTAATAAAACAGAAGAGAAAGTAATGCTGGAATATATAGTATTCGACAACTTTAACGACAATCCCGAAGATGCAGAAGAACTGAGTAGTTTTTCGCAACGTGTTCCCAGCAAAATAAATTTAATTGAATATAATAGTATTGGCGATTCAGAATTTATCAATTCCAGAGAAGAACGCCTCCAAATTTTCAAAGATATATTATACAAAAACAAGTGTACCGTAATGACCCGCCGCAGCCGTGGTAAGGATATTGATGCGGCTTGTGGGCAGTTGGCGAATAAATAAAGAGTGTCCGCCGTCATTGCGAGGAGGCTTCCGACGTGGCAATCCCATTGAGTGTATGCTCGGGAATTTTGAAATCTTCGAATAATTTTATTTAAGAACAAGGATTAACGATTGATGATTTTTGAAGTTTGCTGACGCCTGATTATAACCAAGCCTGTGGTGGTGGTGAGCGGAGTCGAACCATCACCAACCACATGGTGTAGACAATACACTTGCCCATCCCAAATTTCTATTCTACTTTTGACCCAATGGGCCGGTTTATTTTTATCATGTTATGGCTATTGCCTTTTGGGGTTTGGGGCAACCCCTTGGTGCAGATCCACACACATATGATGCTAAGGTAAATAAATACAAAATTAAAACAGTAGTCGAAACAAGTGCATATCAGAGAGTCACAACAATATATAATAAACAAGGAAGGATGATAATGTATCAACGAGAAGGGGTACATATGCATGATCTTTTTTTAAGGAAAAAACATGGAAGATATTTACTTTTTCAGAAAGACATATACACCTATCTTAATGATTCAGGAACATTATATTGCATAAGTCATTATCCAAATAATGAGAAAAATGATACCTTTTTTGAAAGTAAAACATACGATTCTGCAAGCAACTTAATTTTGCACGAACACTTTGTTAAAGAAGATTCGTCAAAAGTCTGGTCTCAAATGTTCTATTATAATAAAAGCAATAAATTGGATTCTATTATATACAAAGCTCAAAATTCTATTACTAATTATCAGAAATACTATTCTTATTATGGGAATACTACAAAGACTGAAACTGTTTACGCCAATTGCAGTGAAGTACATTATACTTTTGTGACGGATAGCATTATTAAAGAAGTTGACACAATATTTTCTTTGAATTTTTACAGAGATAAATACAATAAAATTCCGTCTCAATCGTATGTTGCTAATAATTATTTTACAAAAGGGAACTTGACAAAAAAAGAAACTATTCAAAGTGCGACTACCACCGATTTGCGAACTTATATATATTACAAAAATCGACTTCTCAAAGAATTGTCATATATATCAAAGGGTTCGCCTGTATACAAAACAAAATACCGCTACAAATATTACAAATAATAATTTGCTACCTTCCATTATTTTTGCACCACCAAAATTATGAGCATACCTGCATTTACCCTAAGCAAGCAATACACCCTGGCCGAGATAAACGACCGCTGCAAGAATACTTTGAACGAGCACTTGGGCATGGAGTTTATTGAGTTGGGCGAGAATTTTTTAAAGGCCCGCATGCCTGTGGATCATCGCACTTGTCAACCCTTGGGTTTGTTGAACGGTGGTGCCTCATTGGCATTGGCTGAGAGCACCGGAAGCATGGCTGCCAATCTTTGTATCGATCGAGAAAAATATGTAGCCTTGGGTTTGGATATTAATGGCAATCATCTCAAATCGGTGAAGGGTGGATATGTGTATGCGATTGCTACGCCTTTTCATTTGGGCAAGAGTACGCATGTTTGGCAAATACGAATTGAGGATGAAGAAGGAAACTTGGCTTGCATCTGTCGTTTAACTATGGCCGTGGTGGAAGTTCAAAAACTAAAAAATACGTAATTGGAACAAGAAGCTTTTATAGCGAGCCGTTTGCCCGGCAAGAATCCTGTATTTTATCGTGGGCAAATAAACTATTCTAACAGTGATGTATTTGAAAACGAGAAGATGGTATTTGTTGTCAAGCCATTTCAACTGGAGGGTGGATTATATATAATAAATAGTTTGGAGAAAATTAATCCAAATGAATTTGCATATTATTATAATACAAATATCAGCACCCAAAATTCTAAAGAGGATTATTATAGTGTTTTCAAAAAAGCATATAGTGAAATTGTATCTAATTCGGGTTTAAAAAAAGTAGTTTTATCTCGTACAAAAACCTTGGAAAGACCTTCAGATATGATGGATTATTATGATAGTCTTTGTAAAAAATTCCCCAATTGTTTTGTTAATTTATTTTCGAGCAAAGCCACAGGAACATGGATAGGAGCCAGTCCTGAGCTTTTGTTTAAAATGGGTGAAAGACATTTAAAAACGATGGCCCTGGCCGGAACTAAGAATAAACAAATTGGAAACTGGAGCAACAAAGAACAGGACGAGCAAAAATATGTAGTAGATTATATTAAAGCGTTTTTTGAGAATCTGGAATTGGATTACACCCTCAAAAATGAGTATTTACAGATGGGAAATATCGAACACCTTCTTACTAAGTTTGAATATGACAACTTCGAAACGCATAACAATCAAGATGTGTGGGAATACCTGTTTAATTTTATGAACGATTTGGCCCCAACCCCCGCTGTATGTGGTTATCCCAAAGAACAAGCATACCATACTATTATACAAAGTGAATTATATAAACGTGAATTATATACGGGTTTTTGGGGATATATAAATTATGGAAAGCGAGCAGATATCTATGTAAATCTTCGCTGTGCCCAAGTAACAGAAAAGGAAATTATATTTTATGCGGGAGGTGGGATCAATAAAGGTTCTGAGGTGCAGAGAGAGTGGGATGAAACGGAGGCAAAAATTGGGTTGCTGGAGTAATACAGATACGGTATCATAAAAAAAGCCCTCTGATAAATAAATATCAAAAGACTTTTTCTAAAGTGGATGTTAGAACCTGGTCAGATATATTCTGGTGGAAGATTTTGGAGATACGCGAAATAGAAGACAAAGGATATGCCTGGACCGAGTGGCGGCCTGTGCGTACCTCAAAAAAATATGTGATGGCCCAGATAAATCTTAGCCTAACCGGCAAGCCGATTCGTGTATGGGTAAACCTAGCTGTCTTCCAAACAGAAGATCCCACTGCCCTAAGCGGCCTGGAGGGCGATTTTTATGGCCTTGGCGAAATCAATATACTCAATTTAGTATAATACTTTTATGGCCAACTACAAACAGGTAATTCCGCAAATTGGGGCTTTTGAGGGTGGCCTTAGCAAAGCCCAGACCGACAGTGCAAGGTTTGACCCCGTGCCTGATGGCAGCGGCTACCATACAAACAAAGGTATTACATGGGCCACATTTAAAAACCTTGCCCCACGGTTGGGCTATACCGCCACCCCCGATCTGTTCTACAAAATGCCCGAACATATATGGGAACGCATTTTTAAGAACGGCTACTGGGACAGTGTGGGCGGCGACCACATAAAGAGCCAAGCCATTGCCAACACCCTTGCCGATTTTGCTTGGGGTGCGGGCCCAGGCACAGCAGCCAAAGTAATGCAGCGGCTTTTGGGCGTTTTCCCTGATGGGCAGATAGGCAAGCAGACCATTGCAGCTATAAACAAGCAAAAGGAAAAAGACTTGTTCACAAAGCTTACCAATGCCAAGAAACAATTTTACCTAACCCTGCCCGGCCAACAGGCAAACTATGCAGGGTGGAAAACCCGACTTGACAAAGAGTGGACACTCAACCAAAAATTGATTGTAGCTGGGGTTGCAGGTGGTGGTTTATTGGCAGGTGGTTTGGGGCTTTTTTTTTACTAAAATATTGGAACAGCAAATAATATAATGGCAAACTACAAATTACTTATACCGCTGCTTCGCAAAAACGAAGGTGGTTTGAGCAATGCCAAAACCGACCCCGCACGTGTGGACCCCGTGCCTGATGGAACTGGCAACCATACCAACAATGGCGTAACATGGGGCACGTTTAAATGGGCTGCTCCACGGTTGGGCTATACCGCCACGCCAGCACTGTTTTACGAGATGCCCAAGTGGGTATGGGAAGGCATATACAAAAAACTGTTCTGGGATAAGCTTCGTGGGGATGAAATTAAGAGCCAAGGCATTGCCGATATGCTGGTAGATTTTGCGTACAACGCTGGTGTAGGTGCTGCAATAAAGCTTGCACAGTATGTACTGCTGGGTATGCACTCAGGCACCGGGCAGGTGGGGCCAAAGACACTTGATGCACTTAACCATAAAGACTACAAAAAAACCTTGGATAAGTTATATAATGGAAGGCTTGCCTTTTATAAATCGCTTACTACCCTGTGGCCTATTTACGCTGTGGGATGGACTAACAGGCTTAACAGTGTCTACGATTTTGCAAAGAAAAACATAGGCACGGTGGCAGTTGCAGGTGGTGGTTTATTATTTGGTGGTATCGGGCTTTTTTTTTTAATTAGATATTGGAACAGCGACAATGACAAAACAGCAACAAAATAACATACTTGACAAGCTTAAAATATGGGCGTTCCCGTTTGCGGTTACACTAAATGTGTTTTTCCTAAACATGGTAATGAACCGGTTTGAAAGCTTGGAAAAAAAAGTAGAGCAGATGATGCCAGCACATGAAAAAATTATATACAACACCGAAAAAATTGAAAAGATAGACAGGCGTGTGGGCAAAATTGAAGACAAAGTATATAACAAAAAAACCAACGAAAATGAATAACAGGTATATAAAAAACTGGGTAACTACACTGCTTGGCAGTGCTGTAATTGCTATGGGCGGGTACTTGTTATTTACTGGCAAGGTAGATAACGCAACGGGTATAACTATTATAACACTTGGGGCTGGTTTGGCCTCCACAAAATATAAAAAACCCGAATGAGAAAACAATTACTTTTTATTATAATACTTATAGCCGCCTGCTCACCACAGAAGCGGCTTAATCGTTTAATAGCTTTGCACCCATATCTGTTAAAAACCGATACAGTTGCCAGTGTTGATACCGTGGTAAAAACAAATACCATCATTACTCCCGGCGATACAACTATTGTAACAAACCACGACACCGTTGTCAATACAAAAACACTTACTATATATATAACAAAAGAAACTGTAAAGGTTATAACAAAGCCCGATACATTATATATACACGATACTACTTTTAAGCATATATATAAGTTTAGAGAAAGGTATAATACACCTGCTGAAGATACTACAGAAACCCCTGCATGGCTAATCTTTTTAACTTGTGCAGCATTTGTATTTTTAATTGTATATATAATAAGAAAACCCAAACCATGAAAAAATCAACCTCAAAAAAAATAAAGGCACTCAATGGCACTATGTACGTTAAGCAGTTTGGCCAGTCCATCACTATCAATAACGATAACAGGCAAATACTTGTAATGATTTCCAATGAGGAAACCCTTGACCTGGACCTGAGCAGAACCGATGCAAAAGAAAAATTTGTGTCGTTCATGCTTCGCGAATTTATGACCACCGAACAGTACAAAGATGATAGCAGGATGGTAGGCACTGATAAAGCCCGCAGCACGTTTATAAGCAAGTATGCCAACCCACTGTTCAGAATATATAAAGAGGAGTACCATGCCCGCAAAAACGAGCCTGTAAAACCTGCCCCCGCTGCCCCAGCTTCAAAACCTGCCCCAACCCCAAAAGCCATGACCACCAAAACCGCCCCGGCGAAAAAAGCCAAAAAACGGATTGTGAAAAAAGCCGTGAAAATTGATGCACGCAGTATTGCCAAAAGCAATGCCGCCAATATACTAATAAAGCGTTTTATTAAGCTGGTAGGCCGCAAAAACGAGGTAGCAACCCTGTCCAATTTATATAGGGATATTGAACGGGCAATTGTGCAAAAAGATGTACGATCCGGTACACGCCACGCCCAGCTTATTGTAAAAATACGCAATGTGTTGAGCGAAACCATTACCCACGCACAGGCCAATGGTGCGGGCTATGTGCAGCTTGATTTGGAGAACAAGCCTTTCCTCGATTCGCTTATTGCCATATCGAAAAACCAAGCTGAACCCATTGAGCGATTGACCAAAGAATTTATTGCAATGGAGGGCAAAAAGCCCCAACCCATCCGTGCCAAAAGGCTTGCCGACAAAATGGGCAAATCTACAGCAAACAGTGGCCACTTGCAGCGTATGCGAAACTCGCTCAACACATTTGCCGCTGGCAGAAGCAAAACCGTGAAACTTGAGCCACAGGCGTTGAATGGATACAAACCCACCGCCGCAGAGCAACTACTTGCAGATACAAAGTATATAAATAATCTTAAAATGGAACGCACCCGCTACAGCGGAAAAACCGATATTGTGAGCAAACAACGCCACAAACGATTGACTGAACGAATAAAGGAAGCTGAAGCTGATATTTCTAAGGCAAAAAAAAAAGCCCAAAAAATAAAAAATAGCCCTTCGCCTGGATTAGAAGGTTTCGATGAGTCTATCTTAGATGAAATGATTGACCTTTACGAAAGGGCTCAGTTGAACAAGACTGGTAAAGGGAAGGTAGATATGGGTATTGTGCCGCCCGACCAATGCGAAAAAATCAAAAGTGAAACAGGAGTTGACCTTAGCGGTTTTAAAAGAATATTCACATATAACGATGCCCGTCACATTTACTTGCAGCACGGCAAGCGTATTGAAAGATACAGAAACCAAAAAACTATTGAAGCAGAAGATATAGTCTTGCTTCCCTTTATTTGGAACAGTTTTGACCATGTGGAATTTGATTCAGTGAAAACAACTGTAAGTGGAAATTCTGTAATTAAATACACCAAAAAAATAGGTAAAATCCATATTGCGATTGAAGAAATATGGAACGATAAAAAGGAACTTCATTTAAAGTCTTTTTATATAAAAAACGCCCCTAGAGACAAAAGCTTAAGAGGCGTATTGGAAAAGTGTTTTAGTATGAGCGATAAATCGCTTTCCTATACTCAACGCCCGAAACGTGCCAATCCGATTGCAAAAGTAACCCAAAAAACCAAACCCGCAAATAAATCTTTGGGCAATATGGATATTTTTACACCCGTGGCCTCTGCAACCGCCCCAGCAAATGCAATTAAGCTTACTGGCGATATTGGTAAGTTTCTTGGTGATATAGAACGTGTAAAATGTGCAATTACCCTGCATGGCGATGCAGGCAGTGGCAAAAGCCAGCTTGTATTTGATATGGCCAACGCCTTTGCTTCAGCAAATTTGGACGTGGCCTTTTTTAGTTTGGAAATGGGCAAGGACAACCGCACCATATTATATTATAGAGATAAGTATTTGACCCCCGAAAACCAAGGCAAAATACTTATTGCCGACACCGCCCCCAATGGGCTTGATACCGTAAAACAAGCCGCTGGTATTTACGATGTTATAATCATTGATTCTTTTGGCAAAGTAACGCCCGATAACAGCGAACTGGATAAGCTTCGCAATGCCTACCCAACTACAATATTTGTTATCATATTCCAAAGCACTACCGATGGGCAAATACGCGGTGGGAGCAAAGCAATATTCGATGCCCCGGTTAATATTGAAACCGTTTGTGTGGATGATACTTTCGTAAACAACTACGCTATTTGCACAAAAAACAGATATGGACAAACGGGATTTAAGTATAATATAAGTAAGCGTAAAATTGAAAACTAAAACTATTTTAGGGCTACTATTGGGTACTGCAATTATATATAATGAATTGCAGAAAAAACGCGACACGCCGCCCATATATATAAGAAAAAAACTACGCCTAAACTACAATGGCCGGACCATCCCCCCGTTTGGTATATATATAACCGAAGCCCAAAAAGACAACAAAGCTTTGCTTGAGCATGAACTTGTGCACTGGAGGCAGTACCAACAAAAAGGCTTGATTCGTTTCTATTTCGACTATGCCGGACAATTGAAAAAGCATGGTTACGACCAAATGCCAATGGAAAAAGAAGCCCGTGTAAACGAATCGGACTACTGCAAAGAAAACTATACAGAGTGCGTAAGAAACGGAACTGCCAAAACGGTGCACAACCCCAATTTTAGAGAGGGGTTAAGCGGTGATATGCTATTTGATATTACTAAATTAGTGTGAAAACTTATTAAGCCGTCTTACAAATTTGTCCGCAATTTTAGTGTAAGAAAAGTTACGGACAAATTTGCGTTAAGCAACCCTTTGCCTCATTTCCAATTTTATTCTCTCCACCGTTGCCCTACTATAATGCTCCCATGTGGTTTCAAACTTTTTGTGCCCCATCATTTTTGCCACCACGGTGGGGCTAAACCCGTGTTCGTTTATCAATACATTGGCAAATGTTTTGCGGCCAACGTGCGAAGTTAAATTAACTTTTATCCCCACTATTTCGGCCACTTCCTTTAGGTAGGAATTGTATTTTTGATTGGTGATGGAACTGAAGCCCTTGGGATATTTTGCAAGTAGCTTGCGACCAAATTCGCACATTATCACTATTGCGGGTTCGTTGTTCTTTGCCCTTTCGTAAGTTAGCCAGTGATGCCCGTCCGCATCGCTGCAAAATTCGTTTTTGTCAAATACAGCAAAGTCAGCAAAGGACTGCCCAGTGTGGCACTGCCATAAAAACATATCAGCAACCGCTTGCAAGCGTTCAGAAGCGAATTTGTGGGCTGCTATCAGTCCTATTTCACTTGGTTTTATATAAATGGGTTTCTTTGCAGGGCTTTTTTTTAGTTTCATTCCTGTTAATGGGTTTGCATTTATCAGCCCAAGCCCCTGTGCATGTTTAAAGGCGTTGTTAATATAACTTAGGAAACGGTTTGCATGGTTGGGGCAACATTTGTTCCTATTTACCAGCCACGCAGAAAACATATTTGCTTTATCCAAACTGAATTGTTCAGCATGTAATGTGTCAAGCCTGTTTTCATTGCAAAAAGCGGTTACGTTTTTCAGCAAATTTACATATCTTTTATAGGTTACATTTTTTATAACTCCACACTGGGCTTGGGTTTCTATCAATTGCAGGTACCTGGTGCAAATATCTAAAATAGTATGGTTCAAATTTGCTTTGCAATTATATAACTGCACCAAATCTGTAGCAGAAAAATATTCTCTTTTTGCAGCCAGTTGTATATACTTATGCTTTATATCGGTAGCTATTTTTAAAAGCAGGAGGTTTGAAGCAGGGTCAGCGGTTTGCTGCTTTGTACTGTTCCAATCAGAAACGCCACTTTTAAGGTTAGTGGTGAAGTCGTTTGCACGTTGACCGTTAAGGGTTACACGGCAATAAATAGGGGCATATCCTGCCTTGTTAAGCTTGTTTTTACGAAGCCAAAACAATACACACAAGTTTGGTATCATAAGTGTTAACATAACGATAATAATTTTTATTTATTGCCTGTGTGTAAGGTTTGCCGTGCTTTTGTTTAAATTCGGTTGCCCATTTCTAGTGCAACCGAATGTGCAACCTGTCAAGTTGCAAGTATCAGTTTATATATATTGTCTGCAACCCTATGGCTCTTTTTGTGAAGTTCGTTCCATTTATTAAGCCCATTATCAGGCAAGTTTTTCAAGTCCATGTAATTTAATCCTAAATTGGCAAACAGTTGTTTTTGTTGGGTGTGTATTGCATCATTGACACGAAACCACCTTGCAATAAAGTATCCTTTTGTCATTTGTAATTTTGATTTTTTGTTGGGTTCAATTCCTTTTTTTTGATGGGAATAAAAAAGCCCGAAACTGCAATAGTGACGGGCTTTGTAGCTGATAAAGTGGAGCTGCAGGGAGTCGAACCCTGGTCCGGAGATGGGACCCGTTAGAGCTTTCTACATGCTTGTCGGGAAATTTAATTTTAGAGAATAGGCAGGAGTCCCGCTCACCAATCTATTCCTTAGGTTACTAATACATTTGGAAACCCGTAACCACGGTAGCCAAAAGTCCCCAACGGGGTTTTGATCGTCTGTGCTCAGGTGCTGTTGGGGCGGAGTTCCTGCAAACGACTAGCGAGTGCGTAATCTAACCGATTAGGCAGCTAATTGTAATGAATTGTTGCCTGTTAGGGCGTGAAAGTTCAGATTAAAGTGCTCCCTTACAAGGCACTGCATGCTTACCCCCGTGCCTCACATCCCGTCAATTCCGGTCAGCCCCAGTATAGTAGCCAGTGGTCAGTAAACAGTAGTCAGTGGAATCCAGTTTGCAAAACAAACTGTGCCATAATCTGCCGCATGGCACTGACTACTGTTTACTGTTTACTGTTTACTGACTACTATTTAAACCATTCAGCTACAGATTGCCAAATTTCTTTTCCCAACCATAGCCAAAGTAAACCTTTTGCCACAAAGAACACGACCGTCCATATACCTAGTTTTTTAAGCCATTTATACTTTTGGGGTTTTGTATCTTGTACTTCGTCCATTTTTGGAACTACAAAATACGGTTAATAAGTGATGATAATAAAATTAAATTCGCCGAAGCGTATAAAAAAACCCCTGCTGAAATGCAAGGGTTTATTAGTTGTGCCACAATTATTATAATATAACGATGGCGGCAAACAAAAAATTGTTCTTACTTTAGGGTGAAAGATGATTTGCCAATCAGCAGCCCCGATTCATATATTTCTACAGTATAAGCACCTTTTACAAAGGCTGTTGCTTTGCTGCATTTGAGGTTTACTTCGCGGTCTTTGTTTTGATAATCTATTTCTTGGCTTTGGGTAAATGGTAATTCATTTCCTTCAAAAGTAAATTTCTCGTTTGCATTCGAGGTAATTATTTGTCTGGAGGGGTCCAATACACGCATATATATCATTTTAGGTCCTGGATCGGCCACTAAGTTTTGTTGTAATTTGAAAGATACTTTTATCTTGTTTGCTTTCCTTGCTTTCGGTGTAGGCACTTCTCCTTTGCTGGTTACCTTAATTCCCATTCCTATTATATTGTCTGCTTTTAATGCAGAGCCTTCTTTTATTTTTTTGCTGAGGTTGCTCTTATCTCTGCCCAGTTTTTCTGCAAGCTCCTGTGCTCGTTTCAAACTGTCTTTTGTTGCCCTGGAAGCATTCTCTAAATTGGTATAATCCCCTCTGGCAGCCTCGGCACGCATCCTTTCTGTTTCTGCTTTATCGTTTGCTTTTTTCAAATCGCCCTTCAATTTGGCTATTTCGGTGGGATTACCTCCCCTGGCTGCTGCCCTCATCAAAGGTATCTGTTTGCGAAGCTGGTCTATTTCTGCCTGGTGGGTACTGTCGGATATGCCCAGTTCCTCTTTTTGTCTTTCAAGTGCTATAAGCTTGGCCTCTAATTCATCAATTTGAATATTAAGGGAAGCAATAGTATCCTTTTGCTCCACCATAGTTTTTTTGGCGTCCTTAAAATCCTCTTTTGTGTCGAACAATTGCCACAGGAGAAATATGTCGGCACCTATCAGCAGTATCAGTGCTACTACTACTACTACTTTGCTCGATCCTGATTTGCGTTCTTGGGGGGTTGATTCCATGTTCATAATTTTTGACTGTTATTTGGTTTGATTTTTATACGATTTGAGTGGAGGCGAAATTAGTTTACTTTTTTTCAACACTCAAATAACTTGTTGTAAACATTTTTTGGCGACTAGGGATTATTGTCCATAATTTTGGTCGGTATTTATTACACAAATAACGCACATTTGCACCATTGTGCAAATACCAAATTCCATTACACATATTTTTTTCGACCTTGACCATACCCTGTGGGATTTTGAAAGGAACTCATCCGAAACTTTAGCTTTGCTTCTTGAGAAGTATGCCATTGCCCCAATAGGTAACAGTTTATCCAATTTATTTATATCACAGTATAAAACCACAAACAGGGCAATGTGGCACCTATACAATCACCAACAAATAAGCAAAGACGAACTTCGCTATCGTCGTTTTCGGGAGGCTTTTGGGGCTGTTGGTGTCAGCATCAACTTCGATGTTGACCAATTTGGCGAGGACTATATAGAACAATGCACCCGCATGCCCCATGTTTTTGAGGGTGCCCATGAAATGTTAGCACATGTTTCCAAAAAATATATTATAGCCATTATCACCAACGGCTTTATGGAAGCTACCCTTAATAAAATGACCCACTCAGGTTTGATGGATTATTTTATACCCGATCACATTATTATTACCGAACAGTTGGGGGTACAAAAACCACATAAAAAAGTATTTGAAACAGCCTTGTCACTAACAAATGGCTATGCACACAATGCGGTGATGGTGGGCGATAATTTAGACTCAGATATTGGAGGGGCATATAATGCGGGTATATGCCCTGTTTGGTTCAACCCATATAGCGAGGAACAAATCTTATATCAAAACCTGGTTGAAATTAACAACCTAAAAGCCTTGATGGATTATATTTAATAGGTTAAAAAAAAGGTTATCATGCTTAAATATTATGTTCCCAGATTTTTTTTATTAACAACAGAATACTATCTTTATTACCATATTTTCAATGGTACTGTTTATTATTGCAGTGTTTTACAAGATATTTGCACATACAAAATCCAAATCAATGAAAAAATTATTTAGTCTCACATTTATGGTTTTCATGCTTCTTAACACCAATGCCCAATATTTTCAGGGATTTGTGAGCAGCAATTATGCCGGTACCAATGGCATGTATTTCAATCCCGCCACATTAGCCGATACCCGCTATCGTGTATATGTAAACCTGGCTTCTATGAATATGAACTTTGCAAACAATTATGCCGAGGCAAAATTACCTTATAGCAGTTACCAGTTTTTAAAACAACATATAACTGACAACTCGAAAAGTTGGGATTATTTTTATTATACTAATGGGGGTACAGGTAAGCCCGATTCTCTTAAATCATGGAAAGATGACAACAGCTATTTGGGGGAGAATATAAATGGCAAGGCCAAATATGTAAACCTTTCAGCAGAAATACGTGGCCCTGCATTTTCATACAGTTGGAATAATAAAAACACCATTGCCCTAGGTTATAGGATGATGGCAGGAGTGCAAGTAAATGATATTGCGGAACCCTTTGCTAGGTTTGCAGTGTATGGTTTGGATAAGTCGCAAACCAAACCTTATCTTAATGTTTTACAATTGGACAATTCATTTGGATTGAACATGGGTGCCTATACTGAAGTATCAGCATCGTATGCCCGCAAAATTGTAGATATGGGCAAACATTATTTCACTGGGGGTTTTAGTCTTAAATATTATCAAGGACTTGCAGCTTTATTTGTACAAAACAAAGGTGTGAATGTAAACTTTGTAAACAAAGACAGTTTGTTTGCAATACAAACCGATATCAAATATGGTCAGGTAAAAGAACAGTTTTATGGTATACAAAATTCTGGAGCCCCAAGGTCGGGACAGATAGGAAAAGATTTGTTCCCTAAAAGCATACTTGGCAGAGGCTATGGATTCGATTTGGGTTTTCAGTATGAGTACAGGCCCGATATTGAAAAATACAAATATACCATGGATGGCGAAACACATTACGATGACCGCAAAGTAAAATACCTATATAAAGTAGGTGTGGCTATTATGAATATTGGTTATATAAACTATAACAATCCTGATTGGATAAAATACCACGAACTACAACCACGTAATGATATCAAAATAAATGATACTGCTTATTGGGGGCAGCTTAATAATTTGCACATTTCAAGTAGCGATAGTCTAGATGCTAATTTGGGAAGAGTGTTTGGGTTTAAAGTTGATGCAAAATCTTTTAAATGGTATATGCCGGGTTCTATCAATATCAATTTTGATTACCGCATAAAAGATCATTTCTTTTTGAGCGGTGTTTTGATGCAAAGTCTAAAATCGAAAAGCGGTGTAGGGTTCAGGGTTAATTCTTTGCTAGGTATTACACCTCGTTTAGAATGGCGTTGGCTAGAGGTTTCTATGCCCATATTGGCCACTTTTGGATATTCAAAACTCAATGTGGGTTTATTCCTCAGAACAGGGGTTTTCTTTATTGGGTCAGATAATATAGGTGGATTTTTCGGCTCTAATAATTTTAACGGGTTAGACTTATATACAGGTGCCACCATCCCAATATTTAAAGGCAAGCCCAAAGACCGAGACAAAGATGGCGTATCAGATCGCAAGGACCATTGCATACATGTGCCTGGTGCATGGAGTGCCAAAGGTTGCCCCGACCAAGATGGGGATGGCATACCTGATGATGAAGACAAGTGCCGCACCTTGCCAGGTCCTTTCAGCCTGCGTGGTTGCCCCGATACCGATGGTGATGGCGTAACTGACGATGATGATCTTTGCCCTAGCGAAAAAGGTACTGTGGCCAATAAAGGCTGCCCCGACCGCGATGGCGATGGTGTATATGATAAGAACGATAAATGCCCCGATGAGTTTGGTAAAAACGAAGATGGCTGCCCTGATAGAGATAATGATGGTATCATAGATGCTGAAGATAAATGCCCTGATCAGATAGGACCGCTTGCTACCAAAGGATGCCCCGATACAGATGGTGATGGCGTAACAGATGATATAGATCTTTGCCCCGATAAGCCTGGAAAAGCTGAAAACAAAGGATGTCCCGATACTGACGGCGATGGCGTGGTAGATAACCTAGATAAATGTCCTGACAAAGCTGGCATGGCCAAACTTGATGGTTGCCCCGACCGTGACCTTGATGGCGTAGCCGATAAAGACGACAACTGCCCCGACCAATATGGAGACCCCTTAAACCTGGGTTGCCCTTTAGTGGAAGTAGTAGATACCGTTAAGTCGGCAATATTGGACGCGAAGGAACAAGACATATTGAAACGTGCATTCGATAACCTCGAATTTGAAACAGGCAAATCTGCAGTGAACAAATCATCAAAACCCAATTTGGATGAATTGGCTGGATTGCTTATTAAACACCCTGAATTTAACCTTATTATTAGTGGGCACACTGATAATGTCGGTAACATAGCTTCCAATTTGAAACTGAGCCGTGATCGTGCCAAAGAAGTTAAAAACTATTTGGTTTCAAAAGGTATAAATGCAACACGTATCAAAGCTGAAGGATATGGCGACAAACGTCCAGTGGCTGAAAATACTACCGAGGCAGGTCGCCAGAAAAACAGGCGTGTGGAATTGAAGATTAGTGAATAAGGTCGTCCAGAGTTTGGTTGGTGGGGATTCCGAAGTCTCGGAACAACCATGGACCGATAAAGAGTAGTACTCTGGCTTGTATATGTTTCGATATCCGCCGCGGCGGACAATATGACAAACAGAGACTATGCTTTAGCTCTAGGATGAAAATCAACAAGGGTACTACGCAAAAATTCACGGTCCAAATGTGTATATATTTCTGTAGTTGTTATACTTTCGTGACCCAGCATTTGCTGCACGGCTCTAAGGTCTGCACCGCCTTCTATTAGTGCAGTGGCAAAAGAATGTCTTAATGTGTGCGGACTAATACTCTTTGTAATACCTGCCATTGCTGCTAGTTTTTTGGTGAGTGTAAATATATATATTCTGCTAAGTCCTCTTCCAAATCTATTCAAGAATAATATATCCATTGCATGTTTATCTATATTAACTTTATTGCGAAAACCTTTTATATATATATCGATTGCTTTTAACGCAGGTTCACCAATAGGAACCAATCTTTCTTTATTGCCTTTTCCTGTTACTTTTATATATTCTCCTGCAAAAGATACATTTGATATTTTAAGTCCCGTAGTTTCACTCACTCGCAATCCACAACTATACATGGTTTCTATAATAGCTTTATTGCGGTGTCCATCGGGTCTGCTCAAATCAATTTGCGAAAGCATGTTTTCTATTTCTATATAGTCTAGCGTATCGGGAAGTTTGCGGGCAAGCTTGGGAAGTTCTAATAATTCTGCTGGACTTTGCGTAATCAAATCCTCCATCAACAAATATTTATAAAACGCCCTAATGCCAGATATCATGCGGGCCTGGCTGGTATTACTCATACCCAATTCAACCACCCACTTTACAAACGCTTGTAAATGTTCTAACTTAATTTGTAAAGGAAGTATTATAATAGTATCTGTAGGATTTGTAAACTGTTTTAGTTTTTCTACATCGTGTAAATAGGCATCAATGGAATTGCGTGATAGCGATTTTTCCAATTGCAGATAGGCTTTGAATCCTTTGATGGCGGTGGCCCAGTTCATGAGAAGCAGTATAAAGTATAAAGTATATAGTATAAAGACTTCATCTAGTAGTTTTCGAAGTTGATCTTTGTTTTTGAAGTAAAAGTATAGGAACCATTTAAGATTAAATCTGGGTCGTTATAATATATATGGGTAGGGAATATATCATTTTTAAACGTGATTGTAAAATATAAAGGTCCGGGTTTTGTTTTGGGAGTTGAAGTGCCATCATAAACAAAACTGTTCATTGCTTCTTTAATCGATTTAAGCTGTTTGGCTGTAAGTGCGTGCAGTCCTTTATTATTATGGATAGATACTGACTCTATACTATCAATTTTAATACACTCACTTAGTTTTTGACCTGCCTTATATATATGTGGGAGGTTTATGGTAGAAATATATAAAGAATCCGATTTAACTACTTGTGCAATGCTGTTAAAAGAGAAAAATATCACTATATAAAACAAGCTAAACTTTTTCATGGTTTATTATATATTATTGATTCTGTGTTTTCGCAAGCAAATAATAATCTGCCAAAACCAAAGCAGTTAATGCTTCCACAATGGGCACAGCTCTAGGCACTACGCAAGGGTCGTGGCGTCCAAGGATTTGTATTTTTTTATCATTCCCTTCTTGATCAACCGTATGCTGCGGTATTTTGATGGAAGAGACTGGTTTGAAAGCAACATTGAACCATATAGGCATTCCATTACTAATACCACCTTGTATTCCTCCTGAATTATTTGTTTTTGTTGTTATATGTCCTTCAATATTTTCATATATATCATTATGCTCGCTTCCTTTTATTGATGCGGCAGAAAATCCACTACCTATCTCAAAACCCTTGGCTGCATTAATGCCCATCATAGCTGCTGCGAGTGCTGCTTGTAGCTTTCCAAACACTGGTTCCCCTAAACCCACAGGGACATTTTGAGCAACACATTGTATAATACCACCGAGTGTATCCCCTGCTTCTTTTACTTGTACAATTGCAGCTTGCATTTGTATATCAAGTTCAGCATCGTGGCAACGGGTTATATAATTATCAGTGGTAGTTAAATCGAGACTATCATAGTTTTTATCTAGAGATATATTTCCGATTTGTTTTACAAATGCATTTATATATATACCTTTTGTTTTCAGAAACATTTTGGCTATAGCTCCTGCTGCTACCCAGTTTGCAGTTTCGCGTGCCGATGAGCGTCCGCCGCCACGATGGTCACGAATCCCATATTTAGTATAATAGGTAAAATCAGCATGTGAGGGGCGAAATGTATTTTCTAAAGTATGATAATCTTTCGGTTGTTGATCCTTATTTTTTATAATAATAGAAATCGGACTTCCTATGCTTTTTCCTTCATATACTCCCGATAATATTTCTATCTCATCAGTTTCATTCCGTGGTGAAGAAATATTCGATTGCCCGGGCCTTCTACGGGCCATTTCATTCTGTATAAAATCAATATCAATATCCAATCCCGCGGGGCAACCATCAACTACCACACCCATTGCTGTGCCGTGGGATTCACCATAAGTGGTGATGCGGAATATGTTGCCGAAGGAGTTCATATACTTTATTTACGATGTACGATTTTAGATTTACGATTGGTTGATTTTGTAATAATTTTGAGAGTCCATTCTTTAAAAATAAGTAAACTATTTATTATATATAATATACAGTTCAATCGTACATCGTAAATCCAAAATCGTATATTATTTCTCCGGTTTCATCTGTGGGAAAAACAAAACATCTTGTATAGAAACAGAATTGGTCATGAACATACATAGCCTATCTATACCGATTCCCAAACCTGCGGTGGGCGGCATTCCGTACTCTAGTGCACGCAAAAAATCGTGGTCGATAAACATCGCTTCATCATCACCACGTTCTGTTAGTTTTAATTGTTCTTCGAAACGTTCGCGTTGGTCAATAGGGTCATTTAATTCTGAGTATGCATTGGCTATTTCTTTTCCATTAATCATCAGCTCAAAACGCTCCACCAAGCCCGGTTTGCTGCGATGTTTTTTTGTAAGTGGCGACATCTCGATGGGATAATCTATAATAAAGGTAGGCTGAATAAAATTCTTCTCACATTTCTCGCCAAAAATTTCATCAATTAATTTGCCTTTGCCCATACTGGCATCGGTTTCTATATGTAGTTGTTTGCATACATCACGCAATCCGTTTTCATCCATTCCTGATATATCAAAACCCGTATATTGTTTAATGGCATCATACATAGTTACACGGGGAAAAGGGCGTTGGAAATTGAGTTCCACTTCACCATACATTACCTCAGTAGTTCCATGCACATCCATCGCTACATTTTCTATCATCTCTTCGGTAAAATCCATCATCCAATTATAGTCTTTATAAGCTACATATATTTCTAAAACTGTAAACTCTGGATTGTGCGTACGATCCATTCCTTCATTGCGGAAATCTTTTGCAAATTCATATACGCCATCAAAACCACCCACTATCAAGCGTTTCAAATAAAGCTCGTTTGCTACACGAAGATATAGCGGCATATCCAATGCGTTGTGGTGTGTGATAAACGGACGAGCCGCCGCACCACCAGGGATACTTTGCAAAATGGGAGTTTCCACTTCCATATATCCTTTATTGTTAAAAGTATTGCGAAGCGAATTGATAATTTTACTGCGTTTGATAAATACATCTTTCACATGCGGATTTACAATCAAATCAACATAGCGTTGGCGGTAACGCATTTCGGGATTGGTAAATGCATCGAATACTTCACCTTCTTTTTCTTTTACAATGGGAAGTGGTTTCAGTGATTTTGCCAATACTTTCATCTCGGTAACATGCAAAGTTGTTTCGCCCGTTTGGGTGGTAAACACATAACCTTTCACGCCAATAATATCACCGATATCCAATAGTTTTTTGAACACAGTATTATATAATGTTTTGTCCTCGCCGGGGCAAATGTCGTCGCGTTTTATATATATCTGCATTTTGCCAGTGGAGTCTTGTATCACGGCAAATGCTGCTGAGCCCATAATGCGGCGGGTCATAATGCGGCCGGCCATGCACACGTTTTTGTACTCAATCTTGTTGTTCTCGTAGTTCTCATTAATTTCCTCGGCTGAGGCATTAATGTCCCACAGCTCGGCTGGGAATGGGTTGATGCCCAGTGCCACAATCTCGTTCAGGCTTTGTCGCCTGATAGTTTCTTGTTCATTAAGTTCCATGGGGCAAAGATAGGGGATGGTTGGGAATTGGTCTCGTATTGAAGGACAAGAGGGATTTGGGGGGATAAAAAATGTGGAATATATTGAAAGCTCCAAACTTTGACCTTTCGGAATACCAAATGATTGGTCGGATATTGTAAATCACCTTTTTCTTTTCTTGAACTTTCAATGGATAGGTAGAACTACCGCCTGACAATTCCCAAATCTTTTTAAGCCAAACATTTTTGATTGTGATTTCTGAACCTATCATTTGATAAGCTAAAATCAAATAATCAGAATCAATACGGTAAGCATTTGTCAAAAGTGAATTACTGTAAGAATCAAAGTTGGCTAAGTCAAAACCTGGTCCACGGTCAAAGTCAAAAGTTTTGATTTCTAAAAGTTCTTTCTTATGGTCTTTGGTATCTAAAAATATGTCGGGAAAAGTTTGAGTGTTTGGATTTTCTTCAAACTCAATCTTCTCACTTTTCATCCACTCCTTCAACCATTCTTGAATCAAATTTCCAACTGTGTCTTTGGTTTCAATTTTTACGGTAATGTCTTTAAGCGTAAAGGTTATGCGTCCTTTCTGTCCAACCAACTTATAGTCGGTTACTAATTTTTTATAAAGTTGTTCAGCAGATACTTTCATTATTTGTGTCAAAATATTTGGCTGTAAAGTAAGTTAAAAAAAATGGGACAAAAAGCAAAACGGTTTTCAATTACTAATTCTAACTTATCTGTTTTCATATTATTATAACCTCAACACCTCGCCTCTTTCCTTTTCTTCCCAACCTTCCCCGCAGCTTTCACCTTATTTATATATTCTTTCGCACTGGGAACCTTGCATGCAGTACCACCCATATCTACTGTTACCACTCCTATTTTTTCAGCAGTAACGATGGCCTTGTTGGTGAGGGCACTTATATAACAACCTACAGAAATCACAAATCCATTCATGGTATAGCGAACACGGCTGGGAGATTGATGTATATTTTTGGCAACACGGTTTAGTATTTTATCTATTAGTTGTATATTCAGTTCTTCATCGGGTTTTAGTGATACCACACTTGATAAGGTTGCCCAACCAGAAGATGATATTTTAGGATCGGGGGAGTCTATCCATTCCATGCCCAGTATCCAACCATAAAAACTTTCGGCTGCAATCCAGGGAACTGTATATTCGCTCACCATGTGCCAGGTGGCTTTCTCGGCCCAGTGTTGCAAGTCCTCTTTGGTTATCTTTTTTTCATCAGCGATAAGTCCGGCAAAATACATGGCATCTGAATTACCACTATCATATAATTGTAAAGAAAGTTCGTAATCTTTCTTTATCTTTTTCTGTATGGTTTTCATATCACCAATCTTTACCCCCCAAAAAGGTTCTACGGCACCATGGTTTATCCAAGTTTTTTTGGTTTGGGCAGTACCCATTTTTTCCAGTTCTCTCATCACTTCTTTGTAGGTCATATATAATATATATTTTTGTGCAAATTAAAAGAATATTTCTTGAGATATTATCATATTGTCATTTGCATATAGTTGGTATCCCACCACAAGTGTTCTGAAAATCTATTTATGGTGCCCTAAAGGAAGGAATATCGAATATTCTAACATCTGTGGTGTCACCACCAAGCGGGGGGCAGCTATTATATAATCCCCTCCCTATTCAAATCATGTATATGAAGCAGCCCTATATATTTCCCTCCATCAGTTACCAATAGTTGGGATATTTTATATTCTCTCACCATATCCAATGCTTCGGTAGCCATCGCATTTTTCTCTATTTGCTTGGGTTGCGAATTCATCAAATCTTTGGCAATTATTCCAGAAAGATTATCTGTTTTTTCAATCAATCTACGAAGGTCGCCATCAGTAATTATTCCGCAGATTTTTCCATTATCTATTACAATAGTTGCTCCCAGTCTCCCACTGCTAATTGAATATATAACTTCTTTTAATGTGGAGTCAAGTTTTACCTCAGGTTTTTCATTTGATATAATATCTCCCACTTTTAAATATAGTTTTTTGCCAAGTGCTCCTCCTGGATGGAACTTGGCAAAATCTTTGGGTCCAAAATTCCTGCAGGATAGCAATGCAACCGCTAGTGCATCACCCATCACCAACTGTGCTGTAGTGCTGCTTGTGGGGGCCAAATTGTTGGGACAAGCTTCGTTGACTACGGTACAATTTAGTATCATATCAGCATGTGTAGCTAAATAGGAATGTATATTTCCCACAAGGGCAATTAATTTATTTCCGGCTCTTTTTAATAGGGGTGTGAGTACTTTTATTTCTGCTGTTTCGCCACTTTTACTAATAGCAATTACGATATCATCTTGTTGCAGTGTTCCCAAATCGCCATGCACCGCATCGGCAGCATGCATAAATACGGAAGGTGTGCCTGTACTGTTAAGTGTGGCAACAATTTTTTGTCCTATAATGGCACTCTTGCCAATACCTGTTACCACCACTCTTCCCTTGCTTTGTATAATACATTTCACGGCATCTGCAAATCCAGCATCTATATATTGTTCCAATGCCAAAATTTCAGCACCCTCTGTGCGAATTGTTTGGCGGGCGTTTTCCAGTATTTGTTCTGTGGTAAGCATAGGTAGTTTTTGGTACTGCAATTTTAGGATAAATAAGCGAATGACGGCGTATATGCAAAAAAACGCCCGATTGCTCAGGCGTTTTATATAATGTTGTCAGTTACTTTTAGTTTTTAACTTATCACTTTTAACTTAACTCTTGTCTTTGTCCAAATCAACCACAATAGGTGTGGCAATACATATAGAAGAATAAGTTCCTATCACAATACCTATCAGCAATGAGAATGAGAATCCACGTATTACTTCGCCACCAAATATGAATATGGCCAAAATTACCATGAATATTGTAAGTGATGTAATCAAGGTACGGCTTAGTGTATTATTTAAAGCATGGTTGATTACGGTTATTTTTTCTTCGCCTTCAAGTTCACGTTTCTTACGCAGGTTCAGGTATTCTCTTATCCTGTCAAATACCACCACGGTATCTGTCATCGAATAACCCATTACGGTAAGAAGGGCCGCTACAAAATCTTGGTCAATCTCTAATGTAAAAGGCATTACCCCATTAAGAATGGTAAAGAACGAGAGAATGATGAGCACGTCATGGAACAGAGCCACAACGGCACCCAGCCCATATTGCCATTTGCGGAACCGTATCATAATAAAGAAGAACATCATTACACACGAAAACAATATGGCCCAAATAGCAGTTTGCTTAATGTCATCTGCAATAGTTGGTTCTACCTTTTGCGAACTCCTTATATCTAGTTTGGTTATTCCATATTTTTGCAAGCCAGCTATCAAGGCACTTTCTACTATAGAG
>JAYVCI010000075.1:0-8530 GCA_043750035.1 Chitinophagaceae bacterium | reverse complement strand
TGCCCAGTAAAGAAGATGGATTTGATGGTACTACCAAAAGATCTACGCCTTGGGAAACATTAGGCGAATTGATACATGCTTACCGTGAGAAAAATTTCGACAAAATATTATCTTTATATACAGTTACCACTCAAGATCAGTTAATCACTTTATTAGCTGGCGATAAAAAACAAAAATTTCTGAACCATGTTTCAAAAATAAGCAAAGCTAAAATTTTGGCTGGATTTGAATACAAAGAAGGCATACTGGTAATATATGAATCTAAAGAGCTAGGCATTAGTTCTTGCTATATGATTAAGAAGAAGAAGAAATACGTTTTATCCTCTTTTAATGATGATGGACCAGAAGCATGGAACCTGTCACTCTACTTTAAATTTAAACCTGAGCCAGTCTCTGTTCCGCTAATTCAAACACCTGTTGATAGTTTTGGATCTACCGAAACCAAAAGAATTGATTTTAAATTAAACAAGGCCAATAACTTTATTACTGTTTGCGGAGACAAATTGGGCCAAGCGGTGCTTTATAATATTAAAGACAACAGCGAATATGATTTGAATCCAGAGCCAGGTGTTATAGGCATCGATTTTAACAAATCAAAATCAGCCATGCCTAAGGAATACACCTTATATATTGCTGAAACGAACTATCCTTTAACTATGGTTTCAGAGCCTATATTAAAAGTCGCCAAAGGTTTTACATTTAAGGTTTATAAAAAATAACTGCCTAAAAGTTATTTATTTTCCTACTGTAGCCCTATTTTGCCTTAACTTTGCGTACTTTTATGAGAAACATCAAAGTACTATTTTATCCCCTTATTTTTATTGCTTTATCCTGTGGCGGCGAAGAAAAAACGCCCCGAGAAAAAAGTATTGACGAAATAAAAGCCTGGCAAATAAAGGCCGATTCGTCTATTCAAAAGAATGAGAATGTTTCAGGAATTTGCGATTCCCTCATTACACATTATGAGCGTTTTGTGAATGCTTATCCCCAAGATACTTTCGTACCTGAATGCTTGGAACGAATTGCTTCCTTAAACCAGCGTTTAATGCGATTTGAAAAAGCCGAAATTGCCATGGAGAAATTCCAGAAGATGTTTCCCAAGCACAGGAAGACTCCCGGTATTATGTTGCTAGAAGCAATGATGCTGCAAACCGATATGAAGCAATTAGGGAAAGCCAAAGATAAGTATAATGAGATTATATTGAAATATCCAAATTCGCAAGCAACTGTCGAAGCTAAAATTTTGGTAGAAAGCAACGCTACCAGTGATAAAGCACTTTTTGATGAAGTGATCAAGAAAGCAGAAAAAAATAATATAACAAAGAAATAATGGGGAGTTTGGTAGCAATTGTAGGTAGGCCCAATGTGGGAAAATCAACACTGTTTAATAGGCTTGTGGGCCAAAGGAAAGCAATAGTGGATGATGTAAGCGGCGTAACCCGAGACCGGCATTATGCTGAAGCGGAGTGGCTAGATAAAGAATTTATTGTAATAGATACGGGCGGTTATGTGAAGCAAAGTAACGATGTGTTTGAAAAATCTATTAGGGATCAAGTAAAAATAGCTATTGCCGAAGCAGATGTTTTGCTTTTCATGGTGGATATTACTTGTGGCATTACCGACCTTGATGCAGAATTTGCCGACCTGCTTCGCCGCAGTAATAAAAAAGTGGTTGTAGTAGCCAATAAACTAGATAATTACGAACGTCTGGCTGATGTTGCAGAGTTCTATGCCCTGGGATTTGAAAATATCTTTCCCATCTCGTCCATGACAGGCAGTGGAACAGGAGAATTGCTAGATGAAGTTGCTAAACATTTAAACACCCCAGAAGAAGACTTAACTGACCTACCAAAAATTGCCATAATAGGCAGGCCCAATGTGGGCAAATCATCCCTCACTAATGCTTTGCTTGGAGTTGAGCGAAACATCGTTACAGACATTCCAGGCACTACAAGAGACACGATACATACCCATTACAAAGCTTTTGGACATGAGTTTTTACTGGTTGATACTGCTGGTATCCGCAAAAAATCAGCAACGATGGACAATATTGAGTTTTACTCAGTGATGCGAAGTATTAAAGCCATTGAAGAAGCCGATGTTGTGATGTTGATGATTGATGCTACCGAAGGTTTCCAGAGCCAAGACCAAAGCTTGTTCCATCTGGCCGAAAAAAATGGGAAGGGTATTGTGATTTTGGTGAACAAATGGGATTTGGTTGATAAAACAACCAATTCTTCTAAAGAGTTTACCAAACAGATTGAAGAAAAAATAGCACCGTTTACTGATGTGCCTATTATATTTGTATCAGCAAAAGAAAAACAGCGGATCCTGAAAGCTATTGAAGTGGCCGTAGAAGTTTACCTGCGTAAGAACGTTTCGATACCCACACATGCCCTTAACGAATTTTTATTGGAGGTGGTACAACAAACGCCCCCGCCCTCATTAAAAGGGAAGTTTATCAAAATTAAATACGTTACACAATTAAAAAGCAAACCTCAACAGTTTTTGTTATTCTGCAACCTGCCACAGTATGTAAAAGAGCCTTATAAAAGGTTTATAGAGAATAGATTAAGAGAAAAATACAACTATACCGGGGTGCCCTTAAAAATTTATTTCAGAAAAAAATAATTTTTTTTTTGCAATTGAGGATTCAGTTAATACCTTTGCAGCGATTTATAAATTAATTAATTAACTTCAAAAAAAACAACATGAAAAAATTATTATCAGTACTGATGGTTGCCTCTATGGTTTCCTTCGTTGCTTGCAAAGGCGGCAAAAAAGATGACGAAGCTAAACGTGTCGCAGATTCAACCGAAGAAGCACGTGTTAAAGATTCAGCAACAGAAGCAGAAAAAGCTAAAATGACTACCCCTGTTGACACAGCAGCTAAAGTAGACACTGCAGCTACAAAAGAAGCTCCTAAAAAAGGTGCAATGCACAAAGATGGTGACCACAAGTAGTCTCTAACCATTACAAAATAAAAAAGGCAACCAGAAATGGTTGCCTTTTTTATTTTATCTAAATTCATAAGAAAATTTTATTAGTCCTCTTTCATAATTCACAAGACATTTGTACGTCTTGTTGAATTTATTTCAGCATTTATGAACGTGCTTAGAGATGCTGAAATAAATTCAGCATAACGGGCGGGGTGGGTTTGAATGTGACTATTATCACCTCATACACCAAACCAGTCCAATCCGATGAATATTACCCAATTTGATTTTATTGCTGAAACCATAATCAATACTTAAAGTTCCTGCCCGCTTTTGTAGTCTCAGTCCAAAGCCTGCGGAGGGAAGCCCGCCCTCATCCACCCCAAATTCATACCCTGTTCTAAGGTACAATAATTTATGCCATGCATATTCTGCACCCACGGAGAAGGTTTCATTGTTGTCGCTATAATGGTTTAATTGAGCGGTTCCTATAACATATTGGTTATTTTCACGCCAAGCATCTGTGGCAAACCCCAAACGGAACACGGCTGGCACTGATACACGCTGAAAATCTGTAATAGCTGATTGTCCATTAAATTTGAGTACTTCCATTTGCCCATTGGGTTTCACATTGGCCCCGAAATTATTAATCGTAACCGCAAACCTCGTGTTTCTGATGTCCAGGTCGTAGCGTAAGCCAAAATCGAACAGTAAATTATTAACAGCAACACCAGCCAAGCCTTCATGTGCCCATTTAACATTTAGGCCAAAAGAGAAAAAATCGGTGAGGATACGTGCATAGCTGCCTGCCATTGTCCAACTGTTCATATTAAAAGTACGCCCGGTGCCGAATGGCTGAAACTCCGTTGTTTCCATCATACTGCCATAGTCGTTGTATGCAAGGCTGATTCCTAATTTAGCATATTTACCCCTATTAAATACTGCCGAAACCCAATGTTGATTGGTATTTGCAAAATATCTGGTGCTAGAAATCTGTATGTTAAATTTACCTGTATCTCCTTTCACAAGCCCCGCTGGATTCCAATATGCCGCAGAAGGGTCATTCACTATAGCCGTTACTGCTCCCCCCAAAGAACCTGACCTGGCATCGGGCCATACTTTTAGAAATTGCATGCCCGACGTACCTGAACGGCTATTGCCAAAGGTGGGCAGTATTTGAGCAAATGAACTTAATAAGCTACTGGCAAATACAAAAAGGAAAAATACGCTTTTGGTTTTCAAGGGCTCAAAGTTATTGAATAATGAGCTTTTGGCAAATGATATTACCGTTATCTTTTAGTTTAATTAGGTAACAACCTTTGGCGAGATGGCTACAATCAATATTTTCAATACTTTGATTTAATTGATACGAGAGTAATAACCTACCACTCAAATCGAAGATGTATAGCAACGAACCTGGTTTATTTGTTTGTACTGAAAATATTCCCGTATTTGGATTCGGGAATAACTCAAAAAGTAAATCACTGCCTACCTCATTCACTGAAACTTTTGCTAGATCTAAATCAAGAGATTTGGCACTGCATCCATTTGAATCAGTTATATGTACTTTATATATGCCAAACTGGGTGTAGCTATAAGTTTGACCCGTTGCCCCACTTATGGCATTGCTATTTAAGAACCATTGATAAGTAGCAGCTATAGAACTCATCAATTTTTTATTGGGGATGTCTGCCGTGATTGTAGGTTTGGGCAATGCTGGGGAAACGGTTATTGTTTTTACTTGCTTATTGGTACAGCCTCCGCTATTGGTTACATTTATTTCATATTGCCCACCAACCGTTACCAATAAAGAATTGGAAGTGGCTCCATTAATTGCAACCCAATCTTTTTTCCAAACATAGGAATTACCAGCAACATTGGCCACACTTAAGATAACTTGTCCGCCACTACAAAAATTGAATGGGCCACTTCCTGAAATACTGGCATTGGGAAGGGTGTTAACACTAACCGTAATTCCGGTTGAAGTGTCAGTACATCCGATACCGTTGCCCACAATAAGCCGGTATACACCTGAACTATTTGCAGTGAGCGTATCCATGTTGGCACCTGTTATCATATTTCCATCTATGAGCCACTGATAAGTGTATCCTGAACCTGCTGGGCCAACTAGATCTACTGTTTTTCCTGCACAAAGATTTGTACTTCCACTGGCTTTAATAGTTGAAGTAGGTTTGGTATTTACGGTAATGCTCACTGTTGATGAAGTATTAGCACCGCAACCATTGGTAACTACCAAATCGTAGGTGCCGCTCACTTTGGCATTATATACTGAATCGGTTGATCCACTTAAATTGTTGCCATTGAACCTCCACTGGTATGTCCAACCACTGCCTGTGGTCGCTTTTAGAGTTACAAATCCACCTTGACAAAAAGTTGTATTTCCTTGAGGTGTTATTGTAGCTGTAGGTGCAGCATTGTTTACCGCAACTTGCACAACTTGAGAGGTGGTGGTGCAAGCACTGTTGCTTACACTTGCAGTATAATCTCCAGCTGTTTTAGCGGTAATACTTGCTGTAGTGGCTCCCGAAATATTGCTTCCGTTTTTCTTCCATTGCACTGTTTCGCCGCTTTTTAAACTAATGCTCAATATAACCGAATCGCCTGTGCAGAAAGACACTTTACCGCTTGCAGTAATTATAGGATTGGGGGCTGGGTTTATAGTGAGGTCGGTTCCATTATCAGCACCATTTATTACCGGGCTGTTCCCTATTACTCTAATTCGATAAGCACTTCCTGCTGCGGTTGCGAATGGGATTTGAACACTGATGGAAGCAGGAAGAGAATCGTTGAAAGTATTCAAATTTACAGGACTTGCAAAACTGCCAGTAGCATTTGATAATTGAACCGTAAAAACATTACTCCCATTAAACTGCCCGCTTTTGAAAGTAATATTTAACTTATCGCCCGAGCAAAAAGTAGTTGTGGTAATAGCATCAGTTGTGATAAACTGTTGTTTGACTATATAATTATAATTAGCCCCTTTATTATTGTTTATGTTAAGGCTATACATTTCGTAATTATTATATAGGTTTGGCTTTACGGAGGAGAACGCATAATATAAAACGGTATCTCCAGTTGCTTGAGCAGGTATAGTTGCATTGCCTTTATTTCCATTCATCTGCACCTTTGAGAGAGCTGATGTTTGCCAATTATTTTTTGAATATCTTATATAGAAGTATTCACTTGCTGATGGGGTTGTATTTGTTTTGATTCCCACATAAACCATGTTGTTGTTATATACATTTGTGGGGGTTTGCCATACACTATCAATGGTAACTGGCATAGATGGAGTTTCCATAAACACGGCTTGCGTGCTATTATACCCTTTATCCAAAAAATTCATGGTGTACCAATAGCCATCGGCAACTGTTATACTGTTATTGGTACTACTACTATATGTATAATTTTGCAAAGAATCTAATATCACATTTGTATTGGCCCACTGGTTTAGGTTGTAATTGGTAGCAGGGCCACTGGTAAAAAGGAAATCATAAGTGCCCGCACTGGTATCGGCTCCGCTTTTCGAATCTATATAAAATGTGGTATGGTATCTTTTAGAACTCTGACTTATCAATCCTATATTGCCTGCTGCCTGAAGTTTGGAAGCCAGGTTTTTCTGTGTGGGCGGATTGTACCAATTGCTCCATTGGCCGGGCATGTTCAATCCTTCGGCTGCATATATATTGCTGCACCCGCTTTGTGGTGAAATAGTAATAGTATTCGATACCGCCTGGCAGCCATTGGAAGCTGTGGCTATCATATAATAAGCTGCTGCATTTTTTGCATAATATACAGTATCTGTTTGCCCACTAATACTGTTGCCATTTTTAAACCACTGCAAGTTGGTTCCATTGGGTTTGTTGCCGCTCAATCTTACTGAATCGCCAGGGCAAACTTTATTGCCACTTGATGATTGTATTTGCACATTGGGCAATGATATGCTGCTAACATTAATGGTATTGGAGCTATCCATATTGCAAGGATTTGAAATAATCACTTTATAATTTCCGCTGGCTGAAGCATAATAGAAAGAATCTGTTGCACCTATTATATCATTTCCATTAAGCCGCCATTGATAAGTATATCCTGTATAAGAAATTTCGGAGAGCTTTACCGAATCATTTTGGCATACATTTGTTTTGCCAGCCGCTGTTATTTGTGCGGCCAGTTTGGTATAAAGCGTTAGGTCTATTCCGTTGTTATTGCCTGTATCAATTGGATTGCTGGCAATTACTCGAATCCTGTAATACTTGCTGGGGATGGCATTTGCAGGGATGGCACAAGTAACCGTATCGGGTGTTGCTGAATTGAGTGACCCTATATTAACAGGATTTGTAAAACTACCCGCAGAATCGGACAGTTGCACTGTGAATTTGTTGCTACTATTATATTTGTCGTAAGAAACAAAAGGTACATCAATATTACCGCCCAAGCATAATGCAATACCTTTTAATGAATCAGTATATAGTACACTTGACTGCACCGCATAGCGATAATATGTTTCCTTATTATTGTTATAGTTTATGGTGTACATATCAAAATCACTGATAATATTGGTGCTGGTAGAACTGAAAATATAATATTGCACAAGCGTGCCGGCTGTATAACCTTGGATATTTACATACCCTGTATCTTGGTCTATATATACAGTGGCTACTAATGAATTGGCCCAGTTATTTGTAGTGAAACGTATATATATTTTTTCATTGTACAAAGGTGTATCACTTAAATAAACCGCTATAACGGCGTTTGTATTTTCTTTCACATACTTGGTAACTTGTATTACGGAATCTATGGTAACTGGTTTCGATTTTGTTTCCATAAATATGGCTTTGGTATCTGCATAACCTTTATCTTCAAAATTTACCGTGTACCATCTTCCATTATCCACATACATTTGGTTGCTGCCTGCCGAGCCCCCATGTGTATATGCCATAATGGTATCAGTTTTAACAGGCACCACCCCACCCCACCTGTGCTGTGATGGATTGGAAGTAGGGCCGCTGGTAAAAAAGAAATCATAATTACCTGCGGTGGTATCGGCACCTGATAATGAATCGATATAGAAAGTGGTGTGGTACCTGCGGGTGGTTTTGGGGATCAAATGCACCCCACCGCCCGTAACCTGGCTATCGCTGGCAAAATTGGGTTTATTGGTAGGGGGATTTTGCAAATTTGTCCATTGCCCAGATATGTTTAATCCATCGGTTGTTGATATTTGGCCGTAAGCTATAACCGAAAATGAAACGAGCAAGAAGCATAGTAAATGTTTTTTCATATTTCACCTTTTTATTTTGTAGCAAATTTATAGCAGGGTGATTGAATTGGTATAGGGGGCTAACAGAAAAATTAATGAGCCTATCTGGAATAAGCATTAGCAAGAATAGGATTTACTTGGGTGAGCGTGCCTGTGTTTATTTTGAAGGGGTGAGACTGCGGGCAGCTTTTTATCTTTAAGTCACCGTTCTTTGAGGGTCGAGTAGGCAAGGGCATTTCAGCCCAAGCCTCTCACAGAACCGTACGTGAAGCTCTCACTTCATACGGCTCATGTCATGCAATTAACTGTGTTTAAA
>JAYVCI010000074.1:0-6780 GCA_043750035.1 Chitinophagaceae bacterium | reverse complement strand
TGCACATAATGTATCATAAGGAGAAGTGATGCTCGAAAACCCTGCATCAAATGTGGGGCATAAGAAAAACTTGGCTAAAAAAGCATCACCTTGCCCCATTGGTTTTGGCATGAAAGAATTATTAGTCGCAATTTTTGAGGTGCTTGTAGTTGCTCCAAATACATACAATGTAGTATCGTTTAGTAACTCCATTTCACTGACTCCATCAAAGCTACTCCCTCCATAATATGTAGTCCATTGGGGAATACCTCCTTTAGAAAATTTCGAAATAAAGACGTCACAAGCCCCGCCATATTTGCTTTGATAAGTATTTGCAGTTGCAATCCCCGAATCACTGTAAGTATTGCCTACTAAATAGATACCATCCTTCTTATCAATACAAATATCCTTAAAAGCATCTGAGCTGCTGTCCCCAAAATAAGTAGCCCAAATACAATTGCCTGCACCATCAAATTTATAAATAACTGCATCACCCGAATCTGTATAATTTGTCCTGTAAGCTCCATGTGTACTAATTCCAGAATCACTGCCTGTTCCGCCAACTACATATATATTCCCTGAGTCATCAGCACAAATACTATTTATTCCTGCTCCTTGATTTCCTCCTATATAGGTGGACCAATCTAGATTTCCGCTATTAGAAAACTTGGCCAAAAAGGTCTTTGAAGCATATACACCTGTTCCTTTAGTATGATATGCACCTGCTGTGGCAATACCTGAATCGCTTTTAGTCCATCCGGCTATATATATACTCCCTTGATAATCCACTGTTACGTGTTCTACATAATCAGCATGATTCCCTCCAAAATAGGTTCCCCAAATTTGTTTGCCATCAGTGGAAAATTTAGTTAAAAATCCCTCAAAAAACCACCAATTAATATAAGTTGGGCGGTAAGTTCCTGCAGTGGCAATGTTTGATTTACTTGAACTGGACCCTGTGAGATATAAATTATTATTTTGATCAATACTCAAATTGCCATATATCTCTGTACTTGTTCCCCCAAAATAAGTAGCCCAAATTCGCTTGCCTTTTTCAGAAAACTTAGCCATAAACATGTCACCTCCACCGCCTGGTATAGCCTGGTGACTGCCAGAAGTCGACAAACCAGAGTCACCATCGGTGAAGCCCGCTATATACACATTGCCTGAATCATCACTAACAATTCCAGACGGATTTTGATCTTTATTTCCTGCGTAATAAGTGGCCCAAACCCTTGTGCCATTTCCATTAAATTTTGTAATGAACAAATTGTAATATTTACCTGTTCCGGTAAATTTTGTGATGAATGCACCAGTGGTAGGAATATACTTAACACTATATGTAGCACCTAATAAGTATATATATCCTGACTTAGTTAAAGTAGAAAAAGCACTTCCATCACCTTTACTCCCCCCATAATAAGTCGCCCAAACCACATTCGGGTCTATCACCAAAGTACTATTAGTTGTATTTATATTCTTCCCTGTAAAAGATATAATCCCATTATTCAATTCATAAAAAACTTCGGGATTTATATTTTCAGAATGTTCTTTATAATACACCGCAGGAATGGTCTCCGTTAATTCTCCATATTCAGTTTTTATTTGAAGTGAATTGTTGAGCAGTGTGGGCAATACTCCATTATATTTTAATTGTATATCACTCATATTTCCACCCGGGCGAACAATGAAATTATATTTAACAGCATTGGTATTTTTACTATCTATTATATATTCGATATCTATATTTTTCCAAACATTTTTTAATATAACTTTTGAATAACCATATATTTCAACCACGCCACTTTCGCCTGTATATTCAGTATAATAGTTTTCATAATAATCACTCTTGCCTTCTTTTATTAATTGAGAATTTGGATTGGCATTCACAAAACCCACATCTATCCTTTGGCTTTCATATATAATACTATCTTGCAAATGCTTGTTATTAAAAGCTTCTGCTTCCATATCCACAATCCCGATAGCTATCGGGACATCTTTTGCTTGTTTTTGATAAGCATGAGTTGCAGTCATTTCATAACTCATACCCTTATCGGTAAGCACCATTTTAAAACCCGGTGCATCGAAAATCATTCGCACATCTTTTCGAAGATTTCGATTTTGGTCAACTACTTGTCCTTTGTTTTCGTAAAAAAGGGCGGGGCGTTGGTTATTATATTTCTCAGGTTTCACAGCACCGATTGAACTCTTTTGAGGATTACCAGCACAAAAGAATGTAGCATTTAAAAAACTAGCTACAAATAGAAAGAAAATTATTTTTTGCATGTGCAAGTATAGTGGATAAATTCGAAATAAAAAAGAGATGGGCCGTCATTGCGAGAAACGAAGCACCTGTGCTCCCGAATCTTATTCGGGAGGGTGACGAAGCAATCTCCTAGACTGTATGCTCAGAGAGTTAGATGACATATCTATTAGGAATCTATGTCACTATTCAACTCCTTCAGAGTTGCTTATGAGGATGCTTTTCTCCCCTGCATTGCATGCAGGTTATTCATATTGAATCCCTTCAGGATTCTTTACGCAGAATTATGTAGGGACAACTCCAAAGGAGTTGAATATGAATAATCCCGAATGCTCCGCCGCGGCGGACGGGCGGACAAGAAAAGCGACAAACTACAACTCTGACGGAGTTGAATAGCAGAGCATAACCACCACTTCTCCTAATGACTGAATATACACCTACTTCCCCGCCGGCATCTTAAACTGCCTAAAATTATAGGTAAACGTTAACATAAAATAGCGTTGCAATAAACTCGTCTGCACATCTTGTGTATAGGTTTCTGTAATAGTTCTGCTGATACTGGTATTTTGTTTTAATATATCAAATACGCGGAGCCTGAACTCTCCCATATTGTCTTTAAGAAATTTGTATCCTACTGCGGCATTCCATAATAAGAAACTTTGGTCGTAGCCAGTGCTCAATCCTTTATAATACTGGTGGGTAATGTCAGTATTAAATACCCAGTGTTTCCAAAATATTAAATTGAATTTAAAAGTACTTGTTTGGTTATAATAAGAAGTATTGGATGCCTTGTTTAATGTATTTGCTACGCTGGTATAACTGCTGTTGCTGCCAATAGTAAAATCTATATCTTTACTAATATTGCTTGATATTACCAACCCGCCACCATAGCTGGGCGAATTGGCATAATTTATCATATTATTTAGCATACCCGGTGTGCGGGCAAAACTTACATTTGCATTGAAATTTATATTGGATTTAATAAATTTAATCGGTCTGCCAAAAGTAATAAACGAACCTACATTATAATAACCATTTACATTTACTGGCATGGTAAGTTGCGAACCACGGCGTAAGTTCACCCCATTTAATGTAGTATCAGCAGCGGCTATTTGTGTGCTGTTGGCAATATAGTTTTGGGTTGTATTTCCCCTCACTAATGCGAAGAAATTTGTAGATTTTACAGGGTTGGTATAAGAATATCTGATAAACATATTTTGCTCAAATGTTTGTTTGAGTAAGGGATTGCCAATACTTAATTGCAAGGTATTGCTATTGTTTAATACATTCTGTAATTGTGAAACATCAGGCTGGTTGGTATTGGTTCTATATATTACCCGCAAACTTTTTTTGGTATTGATATTATAACGCCACATTAAAGAAGGCAATATATTATTAAAATTTCTTGAGAAGTTTGTATCATGAGGATAGGTTTGCACACTGGCTAAATATGATGTTTGCATACTTGCACTTATAATAAGTTGAGCCTTTGTATTGGCATATCGGTAGGCCAATCCGGCAGAATGGGTATGATAATTATTTTTAAATTTATTGGACAATGTTGGGACCACATCATCATAAGCATTATTAGTTTTTGAAAAATTATCCGTGTTTTTATTATTACTTGTTTGATTAAAGGAATTGGTATATGTAAGTTGTATCATACTTTTTTTACCTATAGGTTCCGTATAATTTAATGTATTGTTAATGCTCCACCCCTGCTTGGCTGTAATGCCCTGTTGGTTTATTATAGAATCAGAATAACTTGATGTATTATAATATTTATTCTCGCTATTTAAACCTGTATTACCATCTGAACTATTATGTGCAGGATTTGATTCCCAAGAAAATGTACGACCTAGTTTTTTAAATTTATGTCTATATAATATACCTGTAGAAAAATTTAAGCCACTAGATTTTGAAGTGTTATTATTTATGGTACTGTTCAGTGTTTTGGCATCATTATCTGTATGCCCGGCTAAGCTATTTGAACCACTGTTATCTTGTATAGAAAGTTTTGGCGTAAACAATATAGAATTACTAGAATCTATAAACCAATTGAGCCGCATATTAATTCTATGGTTTAAATTTTTTGCAGTATTAGCACTATTTTCTATATACTGTTGAGCAGACCCAAATACATAATGTTTAATTAAATCTTGATCAGTAACAGTGCTTGTTTGATTGAGAAAATAACTGGCGGTAACATCTACTTTTCTGCCCCATTTATCTGTATAGTTTAAACCTAAAGCATTGGTAGTTGTAATTCCATTTTTACTTGCTACCAAAAAATTATTATTCACTCCGCCTGCTTGGCCGCCACGCATACCACTTGGCCCGCCCCGGCCTCCACCAGCACTCTGCCCCATAGCACCCAACAAATCTTCAGAGGCAAAATTTTGTTCGTTTATATTATTCGATTGTGCAAGCAGTGATATACGTCTGTCACCTTTTAATATATTATAATTGGCCCCTGCTTTATAGGTTCCCTGGTCGCCATAGCCGGCATATACTTTTCCAAATTTTCCGTTACGCATATTCGATTTGGTAACAATATTTAAAGTTTTGGAAGTATTGCCATCATTAAACCCGCTAAAAATACTTTGGTCGCTCTGTTAGTCGAATACCTGAATTTTGTCCACAGATTCGGCGGGTAAATTTTTGAGGGCGGCATTGGGGTCATCGCCAAAAAAAGGTTTGCCATCCACCAATACTTTTTTCACTTCTTCGCCTTGTGCTTGTATCTTTCCATCCACCGTGGTAATACCCGGCATTTTGGTAACCAAATCTTCGGCGGTGGCATCAGGATTTACTTTAAAACTTGCGGCATTAAACTCAACGGTATCTCCTTTTTGCGTAACTGCTTTTTGTTTGCTTATGATAGTAACGGATTGCATCATGGTGGCATCCATTTTCAATTGTATATTTCCCAAATAGGTTGATGAACCAAAGATATTCACACGTTTATATAAATCAAAATATCCCGTAACCGAAATTTTGAGATAATAGTTACCATTGGGTATCTCATCAAATACAAATTTTCCAGAAGTATCAATCTGTGTTTGTTTGTACAATACAGAATCAGGGACAGCATATATATATATGTTGCCTTTATTTATCGACAAACCATCTTTGGTGCCATATATATTTCCGCTAATAGAATAACCTTGAGCGAATGAACTTGCACCACATAAAAAAAAGATAATTGTAGCTGTAAAAAATTTTACCATATAAAAAAAACAGAGGCTAATACCTTAGTGCAATATTAGCCCATATTTTTTATTTAGACAAAAACAGGGGGAAAGGTTTAATCTAGTGGTTAGTAGTTAGTAGTTTTACGCACAGGCTGACGCACTTGTTGTCTGTAATCGGTTGTCTGTTGTCAGTTGCGAGTTATCGGTTTGCTTTCGCCTGTAACCTTGAACTCTAATGGCCTTTTAACATGCTAATCTGATACTAGAATGTGAGATACCTTCGGCATCTATTCTTCTAATCATTTATATTTCTATATATGTTTAGTTTCACAACATTGTTGATGGCATATTCCAGACCTTGTGGCGAAGTGAAGGCGTAGCCGAAACGAAGCCACAAGGTCTGGAAGGTAAAAAGTTGCTTATTTTTGTTTAACAAAAAAGAAAAATAATTATGCAACAAGTTTACCACTCCAATGCCAAGACAAATGTAAACATTCGTCAGCAAATTCAAACTAAACTTTCTTCAACCAATGAAGAGTTATCTGCCCAATTCGGTACTTCTGCACAAACTATTTCAAAGTGGCGAAACAGAGATTTCACAACAGATGCTTCCTGTGCACCTAAAAATATCGTGTATGCTTTAAGCGATATTGAAACAGTATTAGCTATCAGCTTAAGAAGCTCTACCTGGTTTGCACTTGATGAAATTTTTGAAACTTTATTACTGCAGAATGACACCATATCAAGGAGTGCTGTTTATAGATGTTTTGTTAGAAATGGCATCAATAAAGTGCCTCTAGCTGAAAAAGAAAAAGCCAAAAAATTTAAAGCGTATGAGCCAGGATATTTGCATTTTGATGTAACTTATATGCCAAAATTCAACAAGGTTGGCTCTTATTTATATGTAGCAATAGATAGGGCTACAAGGATAATGTACTACAAAGTTTATGATAACAAAACGGCAGAAAATACAGACTTGTTTTTTGATAACTGTATGGCTTTTTTCCCTTTCTACATCACACATATACTCACTGACAATGGCTTTGAGTTTACCAATAGATTGATAAAAAGCAAAAAAGGAAACCTGTGTACAAAGCCTTCTTTACTTGATATTAAATGTACCGCAAACAGCATTGAACACAGATGTACGCAACCATCAACACCTAAAACAAATGGAATGGTAGAAAGAGTAAATGGAACGATTAAAAACAATACAATTTTGAAATATAAATATGACAATAAAACTGCTTTAGAAAAAGACCTAATGGATTTTTTAGTATTTTATAATCTGTACAGGAGACACGGTTCTTTAAGAAAAGAATTGAATGTGAAAACCCCTTTTGA
>JAYVCI010000073.1:0-2521 GCA_043750035.1 Chitinophagaceae bacterium | reverse complement strand
AACACAGTTAATTGCATGACATGAGCCGTATGAAGTGAGAGCTTCACGTACGGTTCTGTGAGAGGCTTGGGCTGAAATGCCCTTGCCTACTCGACTGTCTTCAACGGTGCCCTCTATAGAAACCGTTCTGTGAACGGTGATGCTCCGCCCCTCGCAAATCCTTCAACTGTTATATCTCCCCCAACTTAAAAACCTCCTTCACCTTATACCCCCGCTCCCCCAGCTCAACAGTGCAACATTCATTCACGGGGTCGTGCTCAAAGAACAATACCCAGTTATTTGCCGCAGCCATTTCTAAAAAGCGTTTCTTTTCGTCCATTATATCCAGAGGTCTTATATCATAACCCATATTATAGTTAATTGGTATATGGTGCATCGAGGGGAATAAATCGGCTACAAAACATACTTTGGCATCTTTATAGGGAATCATGGCTACCATCATTCCGGTGGTATGCCCATCAGAATAAAAGAGTTCGAAAGGCAAATCGTGTCCATCTTCCACAAATTTTAACTGCCCACTTTCTTCCATAGGCAATAGGTTTTCTTTTAGGAAAGATGCCTTCTCTCTGGGGTTGGAATCGAGTGCATTTTGCCAGTGTTTTTTATGAGTCCAGTAATTGGCATTTTTGAAAGTGGTTTGGTAGGCTGTTCTATCATTATTCCACTCCACTCCCCCGCCAGCATGGTCAAAATGCAAATGCGACAAAAAGTTGTCGGTAATATCTGAGGGTGCATAACCAAGATTTTCGAGTGATTTTTTCAATGAAAAGTCGCCACTCAAATGGTAGTAGCTGAAGAACTTTTCGCTCTGCTTATTTCCAATTCCATTGTCAATTAATATCAGTTTATTTCCATCCTCAATTAGCAAACAACGCATGGCCCAGGTGCACATATTGTTCTCGTCGGGCGGGTTTAGTTTTTGCCAAATGGTTTTGGGCACGATGCCGAACATGGCACCGCCATCGAGTTTGAAAAAGCCGGTGTGGATGGTATGTAGTTTCATGTGTTGTATATATTTATTGCGGGTGATTTGACAACTCTCCCCAGCCTGTGCGTTTGCGGAGTTGTCAAATCTAACGGGATGTGTGGGATATGTAGTTTCATTTTTTGGCAGCGGTAAGATTTGACAACTCGCTACGCATAGCCATACGCAGAGTTGTCAAATCTAGTGTGTTACACCCATATTTTAAAATGCTCCTTTGCTTGTCCTTCTTTAAAAAACACCAAACCAAACCGATATAAATCTACAGTAATAGTAACACCTGGCAGATTCTGCACCTCAAGCCATGCCAGTTCCATCTGCTTGCTCCAGTGTATATCGTCCAAAACTATAATAGTATCGTGATGCGATTTCTCGGCAAGCCAACTAAAGTATTTAAGTGTGGGGGTAAACTTGTGGTTGGCATCGATAAATGCAAAATCTATTTTATCAATCAATGCGGCTGACTGTGGGAACTTTTCGTCGATATTTCCATTGAACAGGGTAATGGTATCTGACAGTCCCATGCGGTCAAAACTCTGTTCTGCAAATGTTGCTATCTGCGGACTTCCTTCATAGGTAAAAAGTTTGGCGGGCTTATCTAAAGCCGAGGCCATATATAATGAACCAACACCTAACGATGTGCCCAGTTCAACTACCAATGAGGGGTGCGTAAACCTAACTAAACGATGCAGTAACCTGCCCCATTTGGGCGTAACGGCTGACCTGTTTGCTATTGCAGAAACGCTCAGTTTTTTATTTTGGGTTTGCCCTGCTCCCAGTTCTGTATGTTCTAAAACCTCAGAAGTGTTTCGCAGTTCATCAAAATATACTTCTGGTAATTTATAGGCTATATGCTCACGTTTATCGGCAATTACGTTGGTAGCAAGTTCATATACAAAGGGCGAGTGTACCCCATGCCCTCCGCGTTTGGCGGTAATAAAATGATTGGCAAATGACCTGATGCGGGACAATTATTTTTTATCGTCTTTAGGATCTCTATTATAGGCTTTTATAATTTCGCGAACCAAACGGTGGCGTACCACATCTTCGATGGTGAGCTGTATAACGCTTATCCCTTTAATATCTTTAAGCCTATCAACCGCACTAGGCAAGCCCGAGTGTTGTTGTTTGGGCAAATCTATTTGGGTAATATCGCCGGTTATAATAAACTTGGCGTGCGGCCCCATGCGGGTTAGAAACATTTTGAGTTGCAGCTCGGTAGCGTTTTGTGCTTCGTCAAGTATTACATAGGCATTATCCAGAGTGCGGCCACGCATAAACGCCATGGGGGCAATCTCTATTACACGGCTATCAATATATTGTTTTAGTTTTTCGGCAGGAATCATATCATCTAGGGCATCGTATAGCGGACGCAGATAAGGATCTATCTTTTCCTTTAAATCGCCCGGCAAGAAACCCAGGTTCTCTCCAGCTTCAACAGCAGGGCGGGCCAATATTATACGTTTTATTTCTTTGTTTTTTAAAGCCCGCACTGCAATAGCAACGGCTGTATAAGTTTTGCCTGTACCGGCAGGGCCA
>JAYVCI010000072.1:0-27429 GCA_043750035.1 Chitinophagaceae bacterium | reverse complement strand
CGCTACCAATGCCGTGCAAATAGCAGAGTTATTGGTAGCAAAAGGCTGGCTCAACAAAAATTAATTATATATAAATGAATATACTGATATTAGGAGGAGGAGGCCGCGAACATGCGTTTGCTTGGAAACTGAAACAAAGTCCTTTATGCGAAAAACTATATGTTTCTCCAGGCAATGCAGGAACGGTTTCGTTGGCAGAAAATATGATATTAAATGGATTTGAAACTATCGGTAGTTTTTGTGTAGAAAATAATATTGGATTGGTAATTGTTGGTCCCGAAGAACCATTGGTGAATGGGATCGTCGACTATTTCTATAATACCGAATCCTTAAAGCAAATTCCAATTGTTGGCCCAACAAAAGCTGGTGCATTATTGGAAGGAAGCAAAGAGTTTTCGAAGGGTTTTATGGAGCAGTATCATATACCCACTGCTAAAGCATTTAAAGCAAACAAACACAATAAAGGAGAAGCCATTGAATATATAAAAGCAATGAACTTACCCATAGTGGTTAAAGCAGATGGGCTCGCCGCTGGCAAAGGCGTGGTGATATGTTCAAGTTACGAAGAAGCAGAAGCAGAATTGACCGATATGCTCGACAATGATAAGTTTGGTGAAGCCGGAAACAAAGTATTATTAGAAGAATTTTTGGATGGTATAGAACTTTCCGTTTTTGTATTGACCGATGGAAAACATTATCATATATTGCCCACTGCTAAAGATTATAAACGCATAGGTGATGGCGATACAGGCCCCAATACAGGCGGCATGGGAGCAGTCTCTCCCGTTACATTTGCTGATGCTGCATTTATGCAAAAAGTAGAAGATCAAGTGGTAAAACCCAGCATCAATGGATTGCTAAAAGAAAATATAGATTATAAGGGTTTCTTGTTTGTGGGATTGATGAATGTAAATGGAAATCCGTTTGTGATAGAATATAATTGCCGCATGGGTGACCCAGAAACTGAAGTAGTTTTGCCCAGATTGGGAAATGATTTGGTAGAATTAATGTTGGCCACGCATTGCCAAACATTGCATGAACATACTATTATAGAACACCCCGGTTTCTGCACCACTGTTGTGCTTACCAGCGGTGGTTATCCAGGAAATTATGATAAAGGAAAAACTATTACAGGATTGCAAAACGTGGTGAATGCGATTCCTTTTCATGCAGGAACCAGCAATAAAAATGAAACACTTGAAACCTCTGGCGGGCGGGTACTGGCTGTATCTGCACTGGGTGATACTTTGCCTGATGCTTTGGCAAAATCATATAAAGCTGCTGCTGCTATTGAGTTTGATGGAAAGTATTATAGAAAAGATATTGGGCAGGATTTGATGTAGCACCATAAACTAAATATTGTATTTTTGCCCACTGAACCATGCATCTACTCTTTAACCACGAAATATTCTTCAACCAAAAATTTGGCGGTATCTCACGCATGCAGGCTGAACTGATTAAAGGCTTGCCTGAATATAAAGATATTACCGTGGAGCAATGTATTTGGTATAATTTGAATTATCATTATTACCGTAAGAGGATTAATTTTTTTGATAATTTGGTTTTCAAATTTGATAAAATGGCCAAGGGTCGTCTGCTAGACCCACTCAAAATCCTGAACCAAATGGATTTAAACCGCAGACTTCGTAAAGGAAAATTTGATTATTATATACCAACTTATTATAGTACTGCGTTTTTAAAACATATAGGAAACAAACCTTTTATTTTAACCGTGTATGATATGATACACGAAATATATCCGCAGTTTTTCCCAAGAGATACTACTACTATCCCCAATAAAAAAGAACTGCTATTAAAAGCAAAAAGAATTGTAGCGATTTCGCATAGCACCAAAAATGATATATTAAAATTCTATCCGCAAATAAATCCCGATACTATTGATGTGGTGTATTTGAGCCACTCCATGGATAAGACCAAAGACGAGGAAGTAAGTGGATTGCCAGAAAAGTATATATTGTTTGTGGGCAACAGAAAACATTATAAGAATTTTAAATTATTAGTTAGGGCGGCTAAAAATATTTTGAATCAAGATACCTCGTTACATATAGTTTGCACAGGCGATGCCTTTACTACAGAAGAGCAACAAATGTTTACGGAGTATAATATAACAAACCAAATGCATTATGTAAGACCAAGTGATAAGGAACTCTATTGTTTATATAATAAATCGCAGGTTTTTGTTTTCCCATCAGCTTATGAAGGATTTGGTGTGCCTGTGGTGGAGGCAATGTATAGTGGCACACCCGTTATTCTCACTCATCGTTCATCATTTCCCGAAGTGGCAGGTGATGCAGGAATTTATTTTGAAGATGGGGATGAGAAAGTATTAACTGCACAGTTAGAAAAAGTATTATATAATGCTGAGTTTAGAAATGAGATGATTGAAGCAGGATATAAACAAGCTGATAAATTTAGTTGGCATAATACTGTTAAAGATTTCTATCAAACTGTTAAATCTATATAATTATGAAAACAGCAATTATCACTGGCATTACCGGGCAAGATGGAGCATACCTAAGCAAACTCTTGCTGGGCAAAGGATACAAAGTAGTTGGCCTAGCCCGCAGTGACACAAAAGAAGGCATGAAAGGGTTGGAGTATTTGAATATACTAAATCAAATTACTATTATAGAATGTGATTTGATAGATATTACACAAATCATTAAAATACTCACCCAATATCAACCCACTGAAATATATAATTTAGCGGCACAAAGTTCCGTTTCACAGTCGTTTGCACATCCTATTGCTACTTTTAAATTTAATACCATTTCTGTTTTTAATTTGTTAGAGGCAATTAAAATCACAAATTCGCAAATAAAATTCTACCAAGCATCCAGTAGCGAAATGTATGGACGGGTACCTGAATTACCTATCAGAGAAAACACGGTTTTCCATCCTTTAAGTCCTTATGCTATTTCAAAAGCATCGGCACACTGGATTTGTGTTAACTATAGAGAATCATATAATATGTTTATATGCTGCGGTATTTTATTTAACCACGAATCGTATTTGCGTACCGAAAGTTTTTTTGTAAAGAAAATCATTACTCAAGCTATCAAAATTAGTAAAGGCGAACAGGAACAATTGAATGTGGGAAATATTGATATCATGCGTGATTTTGGATATGCCCCACGCTATGTAGAAGCCATGTATTTGATGATGCAAAAAGAAGCACCCAATGATTATCATATATGCTCTGGAGGCTCAGTATCATTAAGGGATTTGATAGAATATACATTTAATAAATTACATATTTCGCACTCCAAAATACATATAGATTCACAACTGTTCCGCCCCGCCGAAATAGAAAATATATATGGTGCCAACGACAAAGCCAAAACTGAATTGGGCTGGGATTATAACTTATCTGCTTATGATATGTTGGATTTGTTGATAGAGGAGGAAGTGAAGTAGCTAGCTTCGGCTATGCTATCTGTGGGGACTATTTATATGTATTTACTAGACCCGGTGAATATTCTCATGCAGGTATTTTTATTAAAGAACCTGCATTTCCCGCTTTGGGGAAATTGTGGGTACTTTTGGGTATTACTTCACTCGAAAATAAAATTTGTTAATTTAAAGCTGATAGATGACTTTTGCTTTTCATATAAAATAAAATAAAATGGATAATTTACAAGAGCAGGAAGTAGAAGACAAACTAAATAACTGGCCAAGAAAAAGATTAGGATAATGAAACCCCATATTATGTATATTTGCGTACAATTAATAATAACGGACAAAAAGTTGCATTTATGACTTGAATCCACCTGGTATTTAAAAGCGGGACGCTGATAAAACCCACACTCGCCAGAGGTGAGCGAGAGCGGGTACAATGCTAACCCGCAAGCGACAAGTATTAAATGAACTTTCAACTATTAACCATCAACAATATGAACAAAAACTACATCAACTCAATCAAAGCTATATTGTATAGCACGCCAATTTTAACGCTATTGACTTTTGCAAGTTGCGGCAGTAGCAGTGACAAGTCAAATGACAAACAAGAAAATACAACCCCTAAAGAGTTTACTAACTCTATACAGCAGGCCTTCATCAAGAAAAAGTCCGACTTGTATTACCACAGCGTTATTAAACCGACTAACTCTGCAGCAACCACAATGTTTAAGGAAAAAACTGAACAGCTGACCAAGGACTTTCTAAAAGAGAACAAAAATATTCTTACTGATTGGACAGGGACAGTTATTAGTGTGATGCTAATAGATGAAAATGGAAAATTTATAATGCAGGACGCCGATAACACTAAAAAAATAAAAATAATTAGCCTTGTCCTTAGTGCAGGGACAATAAAATTTGACGGCGGAGAAGATAATTACGCCTTGAGGTTAGACCAATCACCAAGTAAGAAACAAGGAACAAAAGGTATCTATCCTACCAATCCACTTTATGACAAAGTAATTAACTTAAAAGAAGGAGAGAAAATAAAATTTTCAGCTAAGGTTTTGAAGTCCGATGAAGGAAGAATAGGTAGACCTAGTGGAAAAGATTACCGAAAATATGAAAATCAAGCAACAGGTATGGATGTAGAGTTTACTGCAATAGAAGTTTTACCAACAACTCAACCCGAATAATAAAATGGCATTAACAATCACGACACTTACTGTTCTTAATCAATACATAAATGGTGTAATGGAGAGAGCAGACCATCACGAACAAAATGTAAATGAATTTGTACTGACACTTGCGGGTGCGGTTATTTGGAGAGCTTTATAGAATATTATTAATCTGACTATTTGCTTTCAATAACGAAAAAATAATAAAATAATAAGCACACACTTGCCAAAGGCGAGCGAGAGCAGGTTTTAGTTGAATATGATATAAAATAAAAATATATGTTTACAGAAAAATACAATTTATTATTCACAAAAAATCTTGAAGAATTTATTAGTTCAAATGGGATTGAAAAAAATGTGGAATACACCTTATTATATCCTGATTATGGAGAAGATTATTTTAAGAAAAAAAAACTAATGATTGTTGGCAGGGCTGCCTCAAAATGGTTTGTTAATTTTAAACCATCTGACTTAATTAATAACAATGATAAAATTCTTGAAAAGGTTAACGAAAGCATAAATCTTAGAGTAAGTAATAGATTGGTTTGGGCACAAAAAGAATGGAATGGAGAAGTTATTCATGAAAACGGAAGGAAGTTAACAAAATTTCGTTTCTGGCAAGTTCCATTTCAAATATATAAAAAATTGGATGGAGAAGCAAAATCAAATAGTTGGTTTCAGAATGTTGCATGGTCTAATATTTATAAGATAACTCCAAATTCAAGAGGTGTTAATCCAAATAAAAAGGAAAGAGAAATTCAGGTAAAAAATAATATGCATATTGAATTATTGAGAAACGAAATTGAATTTCTTCAACCAGAAATTTGTTTGATGATGATTGACGAAAATTGGGCAAAAGATATTATAAATATTTTAAATCTTGAGTCAACAAAGAAAGAATTTAATAAAACAAAAATTACTCATTTAATTTCTCAATATAAAAGTACCACTATAATTATAACAAGCAGACCAGACAAAAGAGGAAAAGGATTAACCAACGATAGTTTCGTAAATGAAGTATATGAAAATATTTTGATGCTACAGAATGAAAAATAAAAACACTCTTTCGATTCAGGTATGGTCGGTGACAACACCGACCTCAGGCAGTAAGTAACAGAAAAGTTCTATTGCCCTGCCTTTCAAGGCGGGGTACCCGATTATCACACCACTATCTTCCCATCCACATACTTCGGTACAAAATCATATATATCCAGTTGCATACAAAAGTCAATATCCTTTTCTATACCCATACGTTCAAACCGTTGGGCGTGGGCTGATTTTTTGATAAAAGTAGTTAAATCATTTTGGGCAGTATTATATAATGTTTGTGCAGCAATGCTGGCATCATCATTCATTTCAAAACCGCTGTTATATAATAGTTCTGCCAAAGCCCCGGCAAATAATGTATCTTCAAGATTGAATTTATTTTTCCACCCAGCACAAAGTATGATAATGTCTTTTTGTTCAGCCACTAATTTGTTGGCCACTGCTTGCAAATTTACAAATGCACCTATATATACATTTTCTGCAAGCAAAGATGCATGGATTGCCTGGGTACCATTGGTTGTGGTAATAGCCAAAGGTTTTCCTTTTATCTCATCATCCATAAAATCGAATGGAGAATTTCCCTTTTCAAAACCATCTACTTTTTGCCCGTTGCGTTCGCCCGCAGTTATATAGTTTTGCGGTTTATATAAAAATGTTTCGTATATACTTACCAACGGAATTATATGCGTTATTCCATGTGCAAAAGCCACACACATACTGGTAGTGGCACGGAGTATATCAACCACCACCACAGTTTTGCCGCTTAGTGAATAATGCTCAATGAGCGAGGGGCTATATACTGTTTCTATTTGGGGCATAGAGCAGATAAAATTTGATGTCATCCTGAGTTTATCGAAGGGCGACATCAATTTTTTATATTATAAGAAAGGGATTTTGCAAACTAACGCTTTGAGGGCTTTGTCGCGGATGTTTATATAAATTTCGGTGCCGAGTTTTGAATGTTCTGTGGCAACATAACCAAGACCGATTGCTTTGTTTAAGGAGGGTGATTGGGTACCTGAAGTTACTTCGCCCATGGCATTGCCACTGGCATCTTGTATTATATAATGTTGGCGTGGAATGCCACGATCAATCATTTCAAATCCTACCAATTTTTTCTTGGGGCCGTTTTCTTTGATGGCTTTGTGGTGGGCTGAATTGGTGAACTCTTTGGTGAACTTGGTAATCCATCCCAAACCCGCTTCGATGGGAGAAGTGGTATCATCAATATCATGTCCATACAAACAAAAGCCTTTTTCCAAACGCAAAGTATCGCGGCAACCAAGTCCGCAGGGAATAATGTCATACTCTTTGCCTGCTTCCATTACCGCATTCCATATAGCTTCTGCATCAGCGTTCATCATATATAATTCAAAACCGCCCGAACCTGTATAGCCCGTATTGGAGATTATTACATCTTTAATACCAGCCATCGTTCCCATAGTGAAACTATAATATTCTAGCGAAGATAAATTTACATCAGTCAATTTTTGTAATGCTTTAATTGCATTAGGGCCTTGTACCGCAAGCAACGACATGGCATCGCTCATATTGGCCATCTCTACTCCAAAAGTATTGTGGCTTGAAATCCAGTTCCAGTCTTTTTCAATATTGGAGGCATTCACCACCAAATAATATTCATCTTCTTTCCAGCGGTAAACCAATAAATCGTCAACAATACCGCCCTGGTCATTGGGCAGGCAACTGTATTGCACTTTGCCATCTTCTAACTTTGAGGCGTCGTTACTGGTAACAGCTTGTATCAAATCCAGGGCCTTTTCGCCCTTCAGCATAAACTCACCCATGTGGCTCACATCGAACATACCCACGCTGTTTCGCACTGCATTATGCTCTTGAATTAAATTGTTGTACTGAACGGGCATATTGTATCCTGCAAAGGGAACCATTTTGGCCCCGAGGGAAATATGCAAATTTGTTAAAGAAGTTGTTTTGAGATGTTGTTCCATTGTCGTAAAATTGCGGTGCGAAGATAATGCTACGCAGTTAAACTTTATTGGGCATGAATTTTAAAACATTTATTATAATACTTTTGGTACAATTGGTGTGCGAAAAAGCTGCGGCCCAGAAGATTCAAATAAAAGCCCCAGAGCGTGTAGATTCCTTGGTGGAGGCTCAAGTAGTTAAAAACAAGGAAGCCAATTCTATCTCAGGCTATCGCGTACAATTAATGCAAACCACCGACCGCAAAAAAGCCAATGATGCCAAAACTGCACTACTCGAAAAATATTCAGAAATGGATGTGTATATCACCTTTCAGGCTCCCAATTATAAAGTAAGGGTAGGAAATTATACCAAACGTATTGATTGTGTAAGCATATACAAACTGCTTTTGACTGATTTTCCCCAGTCGTTTGTGGTGCCGGATAAGATAGAACTTCCAGAATTATAAACAGTATCAAGTAGCTAGTATCAAGTATCAAGACAAAGTAAATAAATAAAACAATCAGTAAGTAGTAATTAGAATAGATTAAATTTTTTTGCCGTCCCGACCATTCGGGAGCACTAACTACTAACCACTCTCGTTCTAAAACGAGACTAACCACTAAAAACAATGAGCAAAAAGAAAATATTTATAGTAGATGACGACCCAATGTTCTCCATCATGCTGTCCAATTATTTGGAAGAAAAGGGACTGTACAATATCTCCGTATTTGGTACCGGGGAAGAGTGTATAAAGCAAATTAATGACAGCCCAAATTTTGTGATACTGGATTATAACCTCAATTCGTTTGAACACGAGGCCATGAATGGGTTACAAATACTAGAAAAGATTAAAAAAATAGATGAAGGAATTATCGTTATTATACTGTCATCGCAAGAGAAATATGGGGTTGCCTCGGAATGTATTATGAAAGGTGCGAACTATTATATTATAAAAGATACTTCTTCGTTCAGCGAAATAGGGCGTATACTTGAAGATTAAACTAAGATAATAACTGTTTCATTTCGTCTGCAACTTTTTCAGCTTCTTCTGCGGCTTTAATTGCAAAATCTTCCCCACTACTTGCATATATAATACTGCGTGAGGCATTAATGAGCAAGCCTGTGTCTGCATTTCGTCCATTGGCTATAGTTTCTGCCAATGAGCCACCTTGGGCACCCACGCCCGGCACTAATAAAAAGTGATTGGGAATAAGTTGCCTGATCTCTTTCATTTGAATAGCTTTGGTTGCCCCCACTACAAACATTGCTTGGTCGGCTCCATACTTGGCTGCGGTTTTTTGAATCACTTCTTCATATAGTTTTCCGTTGGTCGTATCCAAGTTTTCAAAATCATTACTACCTTCATTGGAGGTTAATCCCAGTACAATGGTGAATTTATTTTTGTACGCAAAAAATGGTTCCAAACAATCCAAACCCATATAAGGCGAGACCGTTACCGCATCAGCTTCCATCACTTCAAAAAAAGCTTTGGCATACTGTCGTGAGGTATTCCCAATATCTGCACGTTTGGCATCCGCAATTTTTAAGTGGCTGGACGGAATATATTTGAATGTTTCTTCTAAAATCTGCCAACCACGCCAGCCAAGGCTTTCGTAAAATGCGGTGTTGACTTTGTAAGCTATACAATGCGACAATGTGGCATCAATAATCTGCTTATTAAAAACTATAATACTTTCTATATCGCCCCTTAAATGAATGGGCAGTTTTTCTATATCAGTATCAAGCCCTACGCAGAGGCAGTTCTTCTGTTGGTTGATATTAGAAATGAGTTCTGCGTGGTTCAAAAATTTATACTATAACCTTATTTTGTAGCTTCTGATTTTAAATTCTCCAACATATCTTTGGTCATCGCATCCAAATCAAATCGGTGGCTCCAGCCCCAATCTGATCGGGCTTCGCTGTCGTTGATACTTTGTGGCCATGAATCAGCAATGGCTTGGCGGGGGTCGTTTTCGGTATAGGCCATTTTAAAATCAGGAATATATTTTTGTATATTTTCTGCCACTTCTTTGGGCGAAAAACTCATCCCTGAAACATTATAACTACCACGGATTTTTACTTGCTCTGCGGGTGCTTCCATCAAACTAATAGTTGCTCTCAATGCATCGGGCATATATAACATTGGCAATTTTGTATCGGCAGAAAGGAAACAACTATAATACTTTTCCTTTAGTGCAGCATGATATATATTCACGGCATAGTCCGTAGTGCCGCCACCGGGTGCCGACTTCCATCCAATCAGTCCAGGGTAACGAATACTGCGAACATCTACCTTAAATTTATTATAATAGTATTCACACAATCTTTCGCCCACTTGTTTGGTAATTCCATATATGGTATTGGGTTCCATAATGGTATATTGTGGGGTCATGTCTCTGGGTGTGGTGGGCCCAAATACCGCAATGCTGCTGGGCCAGTACACTTTGCTGAATTTGAAATCAATAGCCGCATCCAAAACCGTATATAAACTTTCCATATTGAGCTTCCATGCAAAATGATGGTCCTTCTCAGCACTAGCCGATAGCAAGGCTGCCAAAAGATATACTTGAGTAACGCCATGTTTTTTTACTACCTCAGTGAACCTTTCACGGTCGAGTATATCGAGCACTTCAAATGGCCCATCAGAGCTATGCTGAAATGGTTCCCTCAAATCGGAAGCGATTACATTTGATGCCCCGAAAATTGTTCTTAATTCTGCTACAAGTTCGGTTCCTATTTGTCCATTAGAGCCTACTACCAATATTATATCTGTTGCCATATTTTGGTGCAAATTTAAGAAATTTTTTGGTATTTATGCCGAAACTGTATTTTCTTATTCCGTATGCCCCAGCAGCAGTAACCGCAGAACCTCCGCCGAGGCAAAAGATGAGCGGGACTCCTGCCTATTCTCTAAAATTAAATTTCCCGACAAGCATGTATAAAGCTCTAACGGATCCCATCTCCGGACCAGGGTTCGACTCCCTGCATCCACAAATTAGAAGTACAATAGCCTGTAAATTAATATATTTATGGGCTATTTATTTAATCTACACTCTTAGTATACACTCTAAAATGGAATTATTCTCAGCAAACGGGAAATCATGGTTTAGAATTTTTCAACCAATTTGGTTAAAACCTTTTCTAATTTTATAGAGTTTGTTTTATAATTTTTATAGATTTCTTTGAAGTCTTCTGCAAGTGAATTGTTTGAATACTTGATTTGAGTATATACAAAGGTTGCCTTTTTGAGTTCCCCAATCAACAAAACGGCAGAATCTATATTCATGAATTTTTCAATAATACCAGCTTTAACTGGGTCGACAAATAAAGATTGAAATTGGCTTAAATCAGAATAATCAGTTACCTTATCATAAAAATCAATCAATGATTGATTTAAAAAAGTTGCAAACTCATCAACTTTATTTACATTTTTAGCGTCATTAAATAATGAAGCGGTTTTATCCATTGCTTCTTCCACAATTTCTTTATACTTGGTTTTTCTTTCAAAATCAAAATCAATCGATTTCCTTAGAATCTCATGTATTTGCATTGTTTGCTCGTTTAGAAAATCAATGATTGCTAAAAGATTTCTCCATTGTTTAATATCATCTAGAGAATTATCAAAAGCATTTACATAAGCATTAAAATATTCGTCATGTTTATTGAGTTCAGATAGTCTTTTAATATTGTTAGAAGGTAAATAAGTAAGCATGGGAATATTCAGAGTGTCCTTCAATTGATTTTCATAAAACACTTTGATATGTTCACTTTGCAGACGAGACAAATCATAAACACTTTCTACCAATGATGTAAAATATTGCATTTTTTGAAAAATGTTTATCTTATCTATATCTTCTCGCTTTCTCTTATCTGCTTCTGAAGTTAAGTAGAAGACCCAAAGTGCTGTTCCTGTACCAACTAAGGCACTAGATAAATTAATAAGGAAATCTGACAACGAAGAGTCACTTTCATTCTTAAACTCCCCGAATTGAAAAACTATATCAGCAATAGCACCCATTAATAATTATTAATAGCAATTGCAAACATTATCTATTATGTATTTTTGAAATCTTTCTCCATAGCTTTTGCCAAAATCGCTTAACCCATAATAAAAAGAATCCCAGGTGCTACTAGTTATTCCGCAAAAAATATATTTCTTTGTAAATATTCCCGTATTATCAGTTTTTATTTCAGCTATAACTACTATTTTATTGTCAACTGAATAAGCAGTTACATCTTTAAGCCATGAAGAATTTATCAATTGTAAAGAATTTACATTAGCTTTGATATAGCCATTCTTGATCACATATTCCATTAAAGTAGTACAAGAAATATCTTGGGCTTTAATAAAATTTCTTCCAACAAAAAGAAAAATTACTATTAGAATGCTTTTTTTCATAAACTGCTTTATAGTTTTAAAATTAGTGATTTAGAGCTCTCAATAAATATTATGCAATATTAGGGGATTCGACACACATTTTTCACTTCTTTGAGAAGCTACTAAATACTCCTCATGCTTAATGGTATCCATAGGCGAAAAATTAAACGCAGCGTTTAATCCTTGCACCTAGTAAGGATTTGTATCCATTTGGAGACCATTACAGATTAAATTTTGACGAAACTCAATAGTGTCAGTAGTTGCAACATAATTTTAAAATTGAAAACCCTTTACAGGACTTTTTTTATTTACCTTTGTTGCATGGAATATGAAAAAGCAATAGATATAAAAGACAACCTTTCTTTTTTGATTGGTCGTGAGATAAATTTTAGTAAAAGCAAAGCAAGATTATCGGAAATTGATATAGTACCGTCTGACCAAGAAGAATATGAGCAATATATGTTGTGCAGTATTATTAATGATGATGATTTGTGTTTATTAAGATATAAAAAATCAGATTTAATAGTAAGATTTATAACCCACCAAAGTCCTATATCTATTTATATGACTGTCGACGAGTTTAAAGAATGTAACCCGCAACACTCTGAGAGGTTTCAATAAAACTACTACCTTTAACTATGACATTACCTGTAAATTAAGTAACATTACAATGCAACCAAAAATCTTAACAGTTGAGAACTACTTTAGTCTGTTCAAATTTCAAGAGCAAGAAACTGGCTGTGGTATTGAGCAAGAGCCCGACTCAGGAGAAAACTACTTTTTCGCACAAACCTATTTCCCTAAAACTTTTTTCAATCTTGACCATCCTTCATTACTTTCTAATCCCTTCATCAGGGTACAACTTGCCGATCTACCTGAGAAAATTCTTGTGAAGTTGGAACTCATTGAAATTGGTTCAATACAAGAAAAGGACGCATACATTTTCAAGCCTTGGATAATAGGAATAGACAACCCAATGCTCTGTAATTTTCTTGAGAGTTTTCATTTGTTTTTCCCAAGCACACTCTTGTACAACTTGATGGAACGCCTAGTTTTTCTGGAACAACTTAACCTGGCATCTTTCCGACAAATAAGAGTTCTTCAGGACATACCTACAAATACTTTTCAGCGTTTCGGACTTGATAGCAGAAATGTTGAACGAACATTTGAAAGTGCAAATCTCAGAATTTCAAGAATTGAAACCCCAGACAAAAACGAAATATCAGAATTTTATAAACAACATTGGGAGGGGATTACAAACGCACTCGAACAAAAATATTTCCAACCTGTCTTGAATACTTGGTTTAGGGTAAAATTAAAATCTACTGACAAGACAGTAGGTTTTGTTCGACTTTATAATACAAACAGTTCTTTCACAGGAGGAACATCATTGGAATACATAATTGACAAAGCATATAGAAATAAAGGTTACGCAACTGAATCTTCATTATGTGTTATTGACCATTTACGAAAATATTCTTATGCAATTTCGCTTGGCGGAGAAGTAAACGACAATAATGAATATTCTATTAAGGTATTAAAAAAACTTGGTTTCTCTGCAACAAAATCTTCAGGTCTATTTGTTAGTGACAATTTTTATTTATCGCTTCTTGACCCATTGAAGAATGTTGAAACAGAATTTGAAAACAACAACTTGGAATTAGCTGTTGAGCAAAAAATGGACACATTTGAAAACCCAAATACATTTGACACAATTAAAATCGCTGAAAAAGATTTCCCCAATCCATTAAATTGGGATGATGCGATAAAAGCCTGTTCTGATTTAGGTGAAGGTTGGCGATTACCAAAACTCAGCGAATTGCGGGAAATGTACAAAAATAAAAATAAAATTGGTGGTTTTGCCAGTGAGTTCTACTGGGGCAGCAGCGACTACGGTTCTGACCCCTCCTATTTACTGAACTTCTCTGATGGCGAAGAATATACCGCAAGCAGGAACCTCGAGAGGAATGTGCGAGCAGTTCGGGTATTAGTAAGCATGAAGAACCTTATGATTATTGGCAACAGTAGCTTAAAAATCGATAATTTAGAAATTGCTGAAAACGATTTCTCTGCTAGGATGAATTGGGAAGATGCTGAAAAAGCCTGTTCTAGTTTAGGAGAGGGTTGGAGATTACCAACCAAATATGAATTAAACGAAATGTATGAAAATAGAAATGAGATTGGGGGGGTTATTAATTTATACTATTGGAGTAGCAGTATGCACCGTCATTATGTCGCATGGTTACAGAATTTCAACGATGGCAAGCAGTACTTCGGGAATTGCGACGGATATGAACTCAATGTTCGAGCAGTTCGGAGTTTATAACTAATTAAACATTACCAGCTTTTCAAGATAATTTATCAGAATCTAGCAAAATCATTATTACTAAAATGGGTTATTCCAAAAGTTTTTTTGAACATTTGCTTGTCTTCAATAATTATCGAGCTATTGTCAATGTCGAGACCAAGAGCATTTGTGTAATAACGAGCAAGTATTGGTATGGCTATTTGAGGTGGGTTTAAAGTGTAAAGTACAATACTTCCTTTCTGAAAACAATTCTTGACCCTTTTATATGAAAAATCCAAGTATTTAGAATAATTGATATCCTCCTTTCTTATGGATAAGGTTCCTTGTTTATCGTTTTCAGTGGAGTTCACAATTAAATAAAGATTTCCATTTTTATAACGCATGCCAACAATATAAAGCCTTTTTAAATCATTATCTGTCAAGTTTCACAAGGTTGTTGATGTAAATTGATTACTTGAGCGTTCAAATTTAGGATTTTATTTTCAAATTCATCAATAAATCCTTTCACAATTTTCAAATCATTTAGTATGACAATATTTTCCCAGTTCTTTAACTCTGCAGTATATGTCCAATTATAAGATCCTGTAATCACTATTTTGTCATCTATAATACAAAATTTATGGTGGACCACACTGTTATCTTCAGAATAATAAAAGACACCTCCTCTATCAATAAAATTTTGAAAATTTAGGCCTTCGATTTTGTTGTTTATTCCATCGTTCAAAACAATTAAATGGACTTTAAAATTAGCCTCTGACAGTTTATTTAATACAGCTTCAAATATATCATGATTTGTAAACCAAGTGATGGCAATTTTTAAGCTACAAGTTGATTTGTTAATCCGAGATATTATTTCATCTTGTATGTTTTCGAATAATTGCATATTAATAATACTTCGGCTTTCTTAAGTCATAATCCAATGGCCAACTTCGTATTTCTGTTTTATCTCCTTATTGGTTTTAGGGTTAAAAAGTAAAATATCAAAATCTCCATTTTCTTCCATATTAATTTTACATTCATAATTATTTTGAAATGGTAAAGTAGTAAATTCTCGTTCTCCAAATATAATTTGAAGTATTGTTTTATCTGGAGTAATAATTTTTTTTATTACTTGATAAAAATTACTATATATATAATTTACAGTTGTAATAGTCTTTTCTATTTTTATTGGCAAGATAGTTAAAGCGGGCACAATCATCACATACTCGCCATTGGGCAATAAAATTCCAATTTCAAAAGGCATAATCTTTAGCTTTTGAAGTGCCTCCCCCTCACGCTCTAATTTTTTTAAGATATTGACTACTTTATTTTCAGTAATTTCATCTCCATTTTCATAATACCTCCTTAGTCGAACCTGTATGCCATAATCATCTAATAAATATGCATGTCTAGTAATTTCTATTTCAAACTTGTTAGCAGATGCCGCATTTTCTATTTTATCAAGTTTTTGTTTTAAATTTTCAAATATTTTTATAAATTCATCCACCTTTACCACCTCGTCAAATTCAACTATGCTTTCCCAATTTATTTTATTATCAGAGTGATAGGTCCAATTATAAAATCCAGTAACATAAACTGATTTTTCATCGTAAATGCAAAATTTATATTGCGTCATATTTGCAATATCAGAATAGTAAAAATTACCGCCAAGGTCAATAAACTTTTGAAAATCACACCCCTCAACTTTATTATTGATACCATCATTCAAAACTATTAAGTCAACGCTAAAATCAGGGGTTTCAAGTTTCTCTAAAATAGAGTCAAATATTTCTTGGTTTGTTAACCAGATCACTGCAATTTTCAAACTTTTTTTAGCATGTTTAATGCGAGCAATAATCTCTTTATGCACATAAAAGGTATTATTTGCACCCTCAGGTGAAAAAAAATCATCTTCTTCCATATCACTTCTCCCCATAAATAACCTCCATCACCGTCTGCCCCACATATTTTAAAGTAAACGGGCTGATATTTTTAATATTATCTGTATGCTTGTGCCAGGTGTGGCTAAAGTGGTCGCCCACACCTTTGTCTTTGGTATATTCTACAATATCAATCACTGGTATTTTGGCAATGGTGTTTATATAATAATGGTCGTCAATAATACCCGTGTTGGGTTCATCTATAAAATTTGTATAACCTAATTTGGCTGCTGTAGCCCAAACTTTTTCAACTACAGCAGGGGCAAATTCCACAGAGCCTTTTTCCTTGGTAAATTGTGCATCGGGGGCACCTACCATATCGAGCAGAATCCCATAATCGGGCATATAGTTTTTTACATGCCTATTCTTAGCCCAGTATTGCGAACCCAGACAATAACTGTCTTCCATTTGTTCCAATTCACTTTCACCAGGTTGTCCATAATCTTCCAAATCGAAAAGTATAATATCAATTCCTACTTCTGTGGGTTTTAATTTTAAGTTTCTGGCTATTTCTAGCAATACGCCCACTCCGCTGCCTCCATCATTGGCACCATCAATAGGCTTGTCTTGGTCTTTTTCATCTTGGTCGGCAAAGGGGCGGGTGTCCCAGTGGGCACAGAGCAAAATGCGTTTGGTAGCTTTTAAATTAAATGAAGCTATAATATTTTTGCACTGATGGGTTTTGCCATCAAAAGTTTTTATGGGAGCTCCATTAATTTCTACTTTGTCGGCAAACTTTTTTAGTTCTTTTATCAGATAATCGGCACATAGTTTATGCCCAATAGTGCTGGGCACACGGGGGCCAAAATTGCACTGGGCGGCTACGTACGCAAAAGCACTGTCGCCACTAAACTCGGGCGATATTTGTATATACTTGGGCGGGGCAGGCTGCTCAATAGTTTTTGCTTTGTCATCGGCAGGATTGTTTTTGCAAGCTGCTATGGCAACAACAAATAAGGTGGTATATAATAGTTTTTTCATATAATAGTTTCTATAGCCCACACCATCATATAATCGGGTGCGTGTAAGTACTGCAAATTAAAGTGTTTTTGGTAAGCTTCCTTGTGTATATGCCCCACAAATGTAGCATCCTTTTTTTGTATAGTGATGTGTTTGATAAAATCGAGTTCTTTCTGTTCGTATAGTTTATATAGGCATTCTTTGGAGCACCATACCATCAGTGCATCTTCGGGGTTTGTTGCTGCCCAGGTTTTTTCTTGTTCGTTCAAAAATTTATGTTTGATGCGGTCTATTTTTTCCAGTTTGGTTTCTATATCAATACCTGTATTACAATTGCTAACAGATACTGCCGCGTAGGTTTGTGTATGCGAAACAGATATATATATATGAGGGTGGTTTGAAACCATCAATTTCCCAAAATCTGTTTTATGCAATTCTATGGGATTATAATCTTTTAATAAAACCCCCAACAGAATCCTTGTAGCCAACCACTGGCGGTAGTTTTCAGGTTGTGCAAATAATTCAGGTCTGCTTCGGTCTATAATATTAGTGGGTAATTCCTTCTCTAGGATATATATATCTTCAGTAATTTCCCATACTGCTACTTGTGTACCTTGTGGTTGTTCGGTTTGCCAAATAAGGGGCATACTAGTTTTCTTTTGTCCAATCAGCACGGGTACTTTGGGCCATTTGCCAGGGGGCACCGTTGTTTTCCATATTGGTGAAAGTAAGATTCAATTCTTGCGGGGCCTGGCTTTGTTCCATCACCAAATAGCGACGCATATCCACTATTATTTCTACCGGATTTATATTCACTGGGCAAATTTCTACACACGCATTACAAGTGGTACAAGCCCATAATTCTTCTGCCGTTATATAACTGTGCAGGTTCTTTTCGTCTGTCACAAATTCGCCGTTTTTGTCAATGTTTTTTCCCACTTCTTCCAGCCTGTCTCTAGTGTCCATCATCACTTTGCGGGGCGATAACAATTTGCCGGTAATATTTGCTGGGCACACACTGGTACAGCGACCGCACTCGGTGCAGGTGTAGGCATCCATCAGGTTTTTCCAACTAAGGTCTTGTACATCTTTTGCACCGAAACTGGTGGGTGGTGTATATCCTTCAGGTGTAGGTGCCGATGGGTCCATCATCAGTTTTACCTCGGTAGTAACGCTTGCCATATTGGTCAATTCGCCTTTGGGTTCCAAGTTGCTATAATAGGTATTGGGGAAAGCCAAAATTATATGGAAGTGCTTGCTAAAGGGCAGGTAGTTCATAAAAGCAAATATGCCCAGTATATGCCCCCACCAACATACACGTTCAAATAGGATGAGGTTGCTTTCGCCCATGCCACTGAATAGCGGAACCAATATATTAGATACCGGAAAAAATCCAGCCTGTGTGAAATGTTCGCTGCCTATATTCTGTAATGATTTATCAACTGCATTTAATAATAACAAACAGGCCATTAATATAATTTCTATTATAAGAATTGTAGCTGCATCACGCACCGGAAAGGCACGCATCTCGAAACCTGTAAAGCGTTTTACTTTTATAACATGCCTGCGAACCAAAAATAAAATACACGATACCAATACCAACAAGGCTAATACCTCGAAGAATGCCATCATGCCATTGTATAATATGCCTAACATGCCTGCCAGTACACGGTGTGTTCCAAATGTACCATCAATCAATATCTCCAGCACTTCTATATTGATAAGCACAAAACCTGCATATACAAACAGGTGCATTACTGCTGCCACGGGGCGGGTAAACATTTTGCCCTGGCCCAAGGCCACCATAAACATGGTACGCCAGCGTTGGCCGCTGTTCCCGCTCAAGTCCACATCGCGGCCCAACATTATATTACGCCTTACCTTGCCTATGCTGCGGGCAAACAGCCATACAGAGGCTGCCATGATAATTGCAAAAATGATTTGTTGTGCCATGGGTTTGCAAAGTAAGGGCTTATGAAGTTAAGGGGCAAATATTTTGTGCGTGAACTTTTGTTGCATTTTGGGCATGCCCCCCGAAGCGGGGGTCGGGCTAATCCGCTGCAAGTCCTCGCTCCTCAGAAACTTCGTCACTGTGGGCTTTACGCTGCTATCCCTCATGCTGCTTACGCGGTATTGGCACATATATATATTATACAAATGTTTTATAAATGATATACAACGGTGGTCTCCCCGATGCTGCGTATGAACATATATCTAATATTTTGTCCCTACAGAACTTTCGTATTCTATATACGCTTATTCTACCGATATATTGCCCCACTGGGGCATTTTGCAGTTCCGCAGGAACGTAATATCAGCCGCAATGATATATGTCCGCAAAATCCCAGTTCCGTGGGAACGATTCGTTAACCCACGCCGATTTGCAATCGGCGTGAACTTGGCTCCGAGATTTGTAATCGCTGTTCCCCATTGTTTGAAAACTATTGATTGTCTCTTATATGATATTGGCCTGCCATGCTTACAAAGGTATGGGCATTTATACTGTGGTTACAAACCACAATCCCTATGCGAGACGATTACAAATCGTCTCGGGTTCTTGCAAATCGTCTCGGGCTAGGTTAACACACAAGTATAGGAATAGAATAAAACCATCCCCTATAATGTCTCCTAACTAACAATAAAATTGTTGATTTGTTGTTCTAAACCCCGCTCTCGACCCTCACACTCACACTTTTTTGTACCCCCAGTAGGACTCGAACCTACGGCCTACGGTTTAGAAAACCGTTGCTCTATCCAGCTGAGCTATGGAGGCATTATGGCCCTTAAAATATTATTATAAAAAATGTCGGGGTTGCAGGATTCGAACCTGCGGCCTCCTGCTCCCAAAGCAGGCATTCTACCGGGCTGAACTAAACCCCGATCATTTTTTATTGTTATACTGGACTGCCACTATAGGCAAAATATCCAGGTTTTATTTTTGGTAATGTGTTGGTCGTCTGTTTCTTTAAGCGGAGAGGGAGGGATTCGAACCCTCGGTACACGTTTCCGCATACGACAGTTTAGCAAACTGCTCCTTTCGGCCTCTCAGGCACCTCTCCGTTTTTTTAAAAGGGCTGCAAAAATAACCCTTTAACCGCCAATATTCCAAATGAAAAAACGTTATTAGTAAATTAAAGCACGACCGCTTCATTGCGAGGAGGCTTCCGACGTGGCAATCCCCTAAAGTGTATGCTCGGTAATTAAAGAATTAGAGCATATAGAGCACACTCCTTCGCACACCTCACTCTCTTATCTCTCTCTCACATGGAGAGAGATAAGAGAGTGAGGTGTGTGTGAGGGGAATATTATAAAAAGCAATTAGCTATCGCCTCTTCCACACTATTAACAGGAGCCAAGCAGGTATTCCCTTTGCATATATAATGTTTTTCTTCATTGCCGCTTGTTGCTTTATCTAAAACCAATGGCAATTTGCTGCCTGCATTCGCATAAGCAAATACCACCCCCGGCAATATATAATCTTTTAATTTCAGTTCTTGTGGCTTTCCTGTATAAACCCATTGCACCAGCCCTTTCTCCACCATCAATTGCAATTGCAGCCAATGGGCATAACCTGTAGGAAATTTTAAAAATTGTGGGTTCAGTTTTTTCAACATCTCTTGTGGCAAACTGATCCAATCCATATTGGCATAATAATGCCCAAGCTTGAAAAGGTTGGTCGCCATTACCGCGTTGGCACAAGGCATTACATCATCAGTCGTATCAAACTTTTTAACTATTAGTTGCTCGCCTTTTTTAGAAATAAAATAAAACAATCCCGCATCCCCGTCATAAAAATCTGTTTCTGTTTTTTCGGTAAGCTTCTTTGCCAAATCTATATAATATTCGTTTCCTGTAACTTGATATAGCTCAATCAACGCATCTATCAAATAAGAATAATCTTCCAAAAAAGCAGAGATTTTCGATTGTCCATTTTTAATAATTCTATACAGATTCAAATTTTCATCCAAAGCAACCTCTATAATTTTATGGATACATTTTTCTGCTGTTGTTATATATATATCGTTTTCAAAATGTTTGTAGGAGTGTATCAAGCCCTTTATCATTAAGCAATTCCACGATACTATAATCTTATCATCTAATCCTGGTTTTATTCTTTGAGCTCGCTCGGCAAGCAATATTCTTTTGCATTCTTTTATATAGTTTTTAAATTCATTAATATCTAGTTTCTCGTCTTGGCAATATTGTTCTATCGTTTTTGTGAGCAACAATATATTATAATCGTGCTCCCAAAATCCTTCTTTGCCCACGCCATAATAAGCCATAAAATGCTTCCTGCCTTCGCCTAACAATATATTAAGTTCTTCCTCATTCCACACATAATACTTCCCTTCTATTCCTTCACTATCCGCATCTAGAGCCGAATAAAAAAGACCGTCATTATTATATAGTTCTGCCATTGCAAAATCTATAATACCTTCTGCCGTTTCTTTAAAAAGTGGTTCTTTATATAGTGGATAAGCCCTGCTATATAAGCTTAATAACTGGGCGTTGTCATACAACATTTTTTCGAAGTGCGGAACCTTCCATTCTCCATCAACCGAGTATCGGGCAAAGCCTCCCCCCAATTGATCGTAAATACCGCCCATGGCCATTTTGGATAGTGTTTGGTATAATTGTACTTTGGCTATTTCGTTGCACGTTTTACTATGATAGTCCATTACAAAATTCCAAACTGGGGGCATCGGAAATTTGGGTACATAGCTAAGTCCGCCAAGGTTTATATCAAATGCTTTTCGTAAATTATTATATACTTCGTCGGTATTATATAATAGTTCCGATTGGTCATTCTTTAAACTCACCAATTCCAAGTTGGCCATGCCTGTGGTCAACCTTGTAGCGTACTCGTCAGTCTTTTCAGGGTTTTGGGCGTAGAAATTTTTGAGCTTTATTATAGTATCTTGCCAGTGTGCTTTTGGAAAATAGGTGCCTGCGTGAATAGGTCTTCCATCGGGCAAACAAATTACATTTAGCGGCCACCCTCCCCGTCCGGTAATAAGTTGACAAGCATCCATATATACTTGGTCCACATCGGGTCGTTCTTCTCGGTCTACTTTAATACTGATGATGGATTCGTTCATCACCTTTGCGGTTTCTGCATCCTCAAACGATTCGTGTTCCATCACATGGCACCAATGGCAGGCTGAATAACCAATACTGACCAATACCAATTTGTTTTCTTCTTTGGCTTTTTGCCATGCCTCATCGCACCACTCAAACCAATCTACAGGATTGTGGGCGTGTTGAAGCAAATAGGGGCTCAACGCATGTATTAGCCTATTGGTGTGGGTTTCCAAAACAGGTTGTTTTACTTGCCGCTATATCTTACAATAATCTCGTGAGCAAAAACACAAAAATCGGCCAAGGTGCCCATTGTTATGTAGCACGCCAGTTGCGATTGGGCAACCATGTTTTGCATCTGTTTTTCTTGATTGGTAGTTGCGTTGATACCAAACTCATAATTCTTCAACCCCTCGTTAAGAATGGACAATTGTTGGTCATACAGCCAAGTTAAACTATTATAACGATCTATCAATAATGTGTGGGTTGAACTCAATAGCTTTTGGTTTTTTGTTGCAGCTAGCTGGTTTATACTTGTTTTCTCTGCGGGTGTTTTTGCTTTGGCCTGTTCCTTTAGTTTCCAGTTGGATATATCGCTAAATTTCTTGTCTATTGAGTCTTGCAGGTTTTTTATGGATTTGCTGCACATTGTTTGTATCTCGGTAAATTTAAGCTGCTGGGTGCTGCTGATACCTGTCATCTCAAATATGTTCTTCTTGTTTTTTTCAAAAATCAATTTTTCATAAGCCAATATATGGTTGATGGTGGTTCTGCTTATGCCTGCAGTGGTATAAAGCTCGTCTCTAAAAGCTTCTCGCTCTTTATAGTTCATGTGGTAATAGGTATTTGAGAACACGGGCATCCTTAGCCTGATAGCCAAATCTTTCAAAGCTGCTCCATATTTTGGGGTTTGGTGATAGTCCGATTTCCCATTTTTTATCGTGAGGATGTTTTCTTTTTCTAACAACGCTTCCATGGAGTCAATGCTTTTGGTTAACGCTTCCGTTCTTGCTTTTATCTGCTCAGCCGGTTCGGGCATTAACAACATACCGGGGTTTTGGCCTGGCTCTTCCATGCCCATTGCTACAGGCATACTCATCGAATCCATCCTCAGTCTAATGGTAATGTCTAATATGGATTTAACATCATTACAGTTGGTGGTTTTCCCCTCTTTTTTGCATGCTTTTTTTATCGCATCAACCGATGTGGGCAATTGGGGCAACGAGTTTCTTACCACCAGCATATCTTCCACATAAATTTTTTGTGCTGATGCCGATACTGTGCAGCAAGCTATTGTAACAATAAAGAATAAATATTTTTTCATGAATGTTTTATTTTAAGCCGCGAAGTTAAGGCCAATTGTGTGTGTATATGAAATTTTACTGGTATTTTGTAATCGGGGAGCTTTGTTCTGCAAAACTGTACAATGGTTGTTTTTGTGAGTGTTTGCCCCTGCTCCAAATAGATATCGGCAACCAGTTTTTTTCCCAGAATCGCATCGTTTTCACCATATACTTTTACTGATAAAATACCTGCCATTTGTATGATAGTGTTTTCTATTTCCACAGGATCTGCTTTTTCGCCCCCAATGTTTATTGTGTTTTCTATACGCCCCAATATTGTTATATAGCCGTCTTCATTTTGCAATACTTTGTCATTTGTACATATCCACCCTTCTTCTGGTTGTGGTTTTCCCTGCAAAAAACATACGATACTTGGTGTTTTCTTTAACCACAGTACTTCGTCTTTTATTATATAATCTTCACCCTCCCTGCCTGGCTTAAAATAGGTGCTTCCCTCCATAGAATAGGTTCTTATATTTGATGTTTCGGTAGTGCCAAATGCTTGATATACTTGACATACGGGTAATTGTTGTTTGATTTTATATAATAGGTTTTCATCCGTACGTTCGCCCCCAAGGTTCAATATTAAAATATTTCTTAATTTATATATATTTCCCGAAACCATGGCCAATCTAACAAATGACGGTGTACATGCCAATAAATCTACCTTTTCTTCTTCAATAGTGTTGCATATATTACCGATACTTTGGTCCGATGGTATAATAACGGTGCCGCCCGGAATTATAATACTCAACATAGTTTCTATGCCTGATATATGCTCAGGACTGAACACCAAAACTGTTTTAAACTTGCGGTGTAGTTTTGTGTATTTTGCTGCAAGCTTATCAAAGTTATGCACTACTACTTTTTTGCTGCCCGATGTTCCCGATGTTTCTAACACCACGCCTGCTTGGTTTGTGGCTAGAAACAAATCCAGTTCTTCGTTTCTTTCCGCTTCTTTATATATTATATTGTTGTGGGTATATATTCCCTCAAGCCAAGTATAATTGGGGGTTACTTCCAAGTAAGGAAAAACGATATGTTTGTTATATAACAATGCAAAAAAATTGAGCCAATAACTGATTGTATATCCTGCTTCCACAGCAATTACCCGTGGCAGTTTTTGTTCCTCAAACTCCTTTGCCCGCTCAATAACTTTTTCACAAAACTGTTCGTAGCTGCATTGCTCTTTGCCTTGAATAAGCATAGTGCCTTTGTGATTAAGCATTTGTAGAATGTCCATAATAAGCTACAAATGTAATGCAACCCTTTTCACAATAAATGTATCTTCACTAAAAACAAGTAATTTTGCAACATGCTAAAACAAGCCGCACTTTTTATACTGCTATATTTTTTTGTGGGTAACACCTACGCACAAACACGCAAATACAGCAACGAGTTTCTTAACATAGGCGTATCGGCCAGGGCGTTTGGTATGGGCAATTCGGTTATTGCTTCTTGTGCCGATGTATCTGCCGCATACTGGAACCCCGCTGGACTGATGCGGGCCAAGGAAAAATTCCAGTTCTCGGTAATGCACACAAATTATTTCTCGGGCATTGCCAATTACGATTATGGCGGCGTTTACAAACGCGTTGACGACCAAAACGCTGTCGGTTTTAGCATCGTTCGCTTTGGTATCGACAATATACCCAATACCATCGACCTACGCGGGCCAAGTGGCGAGATAGACTACAACCGCATCAAAACCTTCTCGGCCGCTGACTGGGCTTTTATGGGCACCTACAGCCACCTGCTTAAAAACGGCAATACCTCTATTGGCGGAACTGCAAAACTTATACACCGCACCGTTGGCAGCTTTGCAAGTGCCTGGGGCTTTGGTTTCGATTTTGGGGTGCAGCACAAAAAAGACGATTGGATTTTTGCCCTCATGGGGCGTGATATCACTTTTACTTTTACGGGCTGGCAATACAACTTTACCGAAACCGAAAAAATACAACTGCAACAAACCGGAAATATAGTTCCGCAAAGCTCATTGGAAGTAGCAACGCCCCGCATTATTGCTGGGGCATCACGCAAAATTACCCTGAGCGAAAAAATATCGCTGCTGCCCGAGGCCAACCTACAAATAACTACCGATGGCCGCCGTAACACGCTTATAAGCACCCGTGCGGGTAGTATAAACCCATCAGTGGGTGTGGAGGGCAACTACGCCGATATTGTTTTTCTGCGGGTGGGTGCCTATAATTTTCAAAAAGAAAAAGATATACTGGGCAAAACAAAAACCACCCTGCAGCCCACTATTGGTGTAGGTTTAAAACTAAACAACCTAATGGTTGATTATGCCTTTACCGACCTCGGTGGTTCATCGGCCGCACTTTATTCTCACGTGTTCTCCTTAAGGCTGGGCATCGGGAAGGTGGAGACGGAGGAGTAGTTAGCCCCCGTTCGATTTCATTCAACAAAAGGTTTACTCCGATAGCTTCCCTCCCGATAGCTATCGGGAGGGGTTGTTTTCATAGCGTACAAGGGCTGTCCGAGAGGGTAGCCTTTATACGTTTGCCTGTGGTTGGTCTCGTTGGTAACGAGACCAACCACATCCTGCCCCCCGCCTTTGGTCTGCTAATTTATATTTTTTAGTTTCTGTTTTGGGGATTAGGTTTGCGGGATATGAGAAACGAAAACCTGCATAAACCCGTCCATTTTTGGTTGGCTTTGTGCAATGGGGTTGCGTATATAACTAAGTTATGCCTCATTGTAGGCCGACCGTGCAACCATCAACATTTGTGCTGACATTTAACAACAAAAGCCAACGCTTCGTAAAATTAAAAGAGCTGCAATGCAAACACACCAGCCACCCCAAATTGCAGCACATTTAATTTTGCCCAACCGCACCAACCACCACTGGCAGACCGTTGACAATTAGATGGCAACTTTGGACTGAAAAACGGTTTTTAAACTTATCTTTACGACCTAAATAATTGACAGAAAATATTTGATGAGATTAGAAACGCAGACACCGAAAAAAGCACTAAAAGCCTTCTTAAAGCAAAAACCTTTAAGAAGCGAAATAGATGTTTTCAAAACAAACCTCATTGCTTTGCTCGACAAAATTAATGTTATTGAAAAACGACCTAAGGACGAAAGCGAAGAACATTTAAAAAACGACCTGCGTGACTTTTTGCGGGACACTTACTACCGTGACACCAACGCCATCAATACCAAAGACAAAAAAGACCTTGTAATCCATTTAGACAAATCAACCAACAGCGATGTTGGCGTTATCATTGAAGCCAAACGACCAAGCAACATCAATGAAATGGTAACGGCTAAGAATCCAAACAAAAAGGCACTTCACGAACTTATACTTTACTACTTAGACGAACGGAATAAAGTTGGAAATTTTCAATTGAAACAGCTTGTAATTACAAATATTAACGAGTGGTATATTATAGACGCAAACCATTTTGACAAGCATATATACAACAACACACAAATAAAAGACCTTTATAAAACCAAAATAAACGACAACAAAAACAACCCGTTTTTTTATCAGGAAATTGAAAAGATAGTTTCCAAAATTGATGTTGAAATCCCTTGTGTTTACTTTGACATTAGGGAATACGACACCATTTTACGCAATAACAAAAAAGAAGATGACAGAGAATTAAGTGCATTACTCAAAATCCTTTCGCCCCAACATCTTTTAAAAATTGTAACACCTAATGACAGCAATTCACTTAATGAACGGTTTTATAAAGAACTCCTTCATATCATTGGGCTGGAAGAAGCAAAAGAAAGTCGAGTAGGCAAGGGCATTTCAGCCCAAGCCTCTCACAGAACCGTACGTGAAGCTCTCACTTCATACGGCTCATGTCATGCAATTAACTGTGTT
>JAYVCI010000071.1:0-5890 GCA_043750035.1 Chitinophagaceae bacterium | reverse complement strand
CCCGGGCAAACACGTTTTCATCATCCTGAAAATAGGATTGTTGATCTGCTGGCAAAAGTCGGACAGGTGACTGAGGTCGGAGCATAAAAGAGAGAGATTGGCTTTTTCAGGCTTTTTACCAATCAGTTTGCAAATGCGTTCAATCCCGTTTTTGCTCCCTGCCCTGCAAGCTATAGCATAAATGGTATCTGTTGGGATGATAATAATTCCATCCTTTTGCAAAAGCTCGATGGCTTTTTTACATTCACGCTCGTTGGGCGTTTTGGGGTGGATGGTAAGGAGCAAAATTTTTGTATTTAATTATTATTGGGCAAAGTTATATAATATTATGTATAATATAAGAATTATCTAATTCTATTGCCCTGCCCTTCAGGGCGGGGTAGAAGAAGCAGAATTACTAAATGCTATAAACCGACAAAATAAAAAAGCCGCAGTTACTTAAAAACTGCGGCTGATATTATTATCTAATCCATCCCGATAGCTTCCCGATAGCTATCGGGAGGGGAACTAAATCCGATAGCTATCGGATCTACTATAAAAACATAAAGGGGTTGGTGCAAAAAACTTTGATCAACAATAAAGAGAAAAAAGTTCTGTTCAAATACGCTGCTGCATTTATACCTTTGGCAAATCCTACTGGAATTAAAGCTGGTGTATATTGCATGTTAGGTTGACTTAAAGAGAAACGGTTGCTCTTGCTTCCTTTGCGAAGGTTCTTAACCCTCTTCAATAAATTTGTGATTGTGTTTTTCATTTTTGTAGTCTCCTATTATTTATTATTTAACAAATGTTTGACGGGCGTAACAAGCTTTGAAATGTGTTCTTTCGATCAAGCTAATATGGCAATGGGCGATTTCTTTAATAGTAACTCTATTAAGAAAGGTAACAGCATTCTCTTTTGAGGTGATGCTTTTTGTGTTTGTATTGAGTGTTACTTGTATCATAATATTTTGTCGCTTTTGATTGAGACAAAATTGCAGGATGTTGATAGTTGAGAAAGTTCTAGTTTAAGTTTTTTCTTACAGATGTTTTAGCATTTTTGACGCCATATTGAGTAATAAATAAACGAAATACTTGCTATATATTTTTTAAATATCTGATTTTGTGAACTATGTGGACCGTCGTCCCTTACTTACAAATCGATTTGCAAGATGTGAGTTTTATGCATAAAAATTTAAAAATTGGCTTTGGTGCTTCTGGATTAACCCTCCTTTATACCCACTTTCTTTGTCACATTCATACATCTTCCGTTCAATAGCAGATGTTCGACTCCTTCAGAGTCGCAGGTTTATAGACTTGCATTGGATTATAAACCTACGACCCCATCGGGGTCGAACATCGGCACACGTTGGTTAATAATGTTTGATATTTGCAGTAAAATCATTTTCCAATTAAACTTATAGGTAAGCAGTAGCCGTTAACATTTTTCGGGGTTACTTTGCAAACTCTTTGTTAAACCTTCTACAAAATATCACCGGTCAAAAACTCCTGCTGCCTTTCTACCACGAGGTTGCTGAAAAAAAACTGCCTCATTTAAACGGTTTGTACAATGTCCGTTCGCCTGAACAATTTGAAAAAGAGCTTGATCTCTACCTTAAATACAACAAACCCATTACTTTAGACAAATTGGTGCAACACCTATTTAATGGTGTTCCCATTGAGCAGCCTTCTTTTTTATTAAGTTTCGACGATGGCTTGCGTGGTGTTCATGATTATGCTTTGCCCATTCTACAACGCAAGGGATTGGAAGCAATGTTGTTTGTAAACCCAGCTTTTGTGGGAAACCAGGATATGATGTTCCGCTTGAAAGCTGCCCTAATAGCCAATGAACTGAAAAAACCCAAAAACAAGGAGCTGAAATACGTGGCCAAATATGTTTTCGATATAAAGTATGAACATTTTGAACATTTAAACGAATTGGCCCAAGAACTTGATTTTGATTTTCGAGATTATTTGCAAACGCATAAACCTTATTTAAACTTGGAAGAACTTAAACAACTTCAAAACAAAGGCTTTCATATTGGTGGGCACACACTAACACATCCCGAGCTAAGGTATTTGCCGCTGCAAGAACAAATTTCAGAAGCACTGGGCAGTATGAATTGGGTAAAACAAAATCTGAATCCCAAACATCAGATATTCTCTTTCCCATTCACAGATTATGGAATTGGAAAAGCTTTTTATGAAGGAACGGAGAAACAGATAGACTTATATTTTGGCGGGGCCGGATTAAAAAACGAATCCAATCCCAAACATTTGCAAAGAATTCCGATTGAGAATTTTAAAAATACAAAATCAATGATATACTATCAATATATATATTGGCTGCTCAAAATGCCATTTGGCAAAAACAATATCACACGAAAATAAATGCTACAAGAAGGACTCAATATATTATATAAAGCCGATTTGGATAATTTGATCCGAAGAGACCCGATAGCTATCGGGTTGTTTACCAATCTGAAAGATGTTCCCATTAGCAAAATCAGAGCTATATCGCAAATGAACAATCCAAGATTGATAGCTGATAAACCCATGTTGCTTATAAACTATAAAGCAGGCGAGATTATTGCCTATCTAGGGGCTTATCATGATTATATAATAGCAGGCGGCAAAAAAACACCCATAGGCTGGACCAATGACTTGTGGGTACACCCAGCAAGACGCGGGCAAGGACTTGCAGGGAATTTAGTTGTGGAACTATATAAACAATTTGATGGAAATTTGATTGTAGCAGATTATGTACCAAATACTTTTCATATATATAATAGCAAAGGCAAGTTCAGTAAATTAAAACCAATTGATGGTAAAAGAATATTCCTACAAAAGCCAGATGCAGCATGGATGGAAAAACGTTTTGGACTTTCACTAAAAAAGAATCTGCTTAATACTTATTTAAAATTTCTACCCGATAAACATATTGAAATTAAAGAAACATCGTTATTGTATAAACAAAATACGATATACAAATTAGAAACAGAACACCAGAATTTTATTGATTTGTGCAAACAAGAAACTATATTTAATTATAGTACAGAAGAATGGCAGCATTGGCTATTATTACCCTGGCTTAGTGAAACCGAACAAGAGGAACGCTTTCATTTTTCCACCTACAGCAAGCCTTTCAAGCAGTTTTGTTTAGAATTGAGAGATAATGCCAATACAATAAAAGCACTGCTATTTATAATGGTTCGGGGCGAAGAATTAAAAGTAAAACAAATATATACTTCCCAAGAAAATTATGATGAAGTAATAAAGACTATTATATATACTGCTCAAAAATTTGCCAGCAAACAGATACTATTATATGATGCAAATGTTTTAGCCCTGCTAAAAAAATATTCAAGGCATTATATATTTGCTGCCAATAGTAAAAAACATTTGTTATGTGGCAATTCAATTTTCAATACGTTGCAGAATGCCCACATTAATGTATCGGATGGGGATTTGGCTTTTACATAACCCCTGCGTCATTGCGAGGAGCAGTGTGCGAGCCCTTGCCAAAGAGCGACGAAGCAATCTCAGGAGAAATGTGCTTCATATAGATTGCCACGTCGCCCATACGCTAAGGCTTACACACAGCTCCTCGCAATGACGTGATCTTATTTGTTCGTGATTCTCCCTGAATCCCGAATCCCGCCCCCCCAAATCCCATTTCCCAATTTAAACCTTTTCCCCCATCTTTGTCATACCAACAAGCCAAACCAAATTAACAACGATGAGTGCCATAGAAGACAAAGATATACTGTTGGGTTTCAGGGACGAGAAAACCCGCAACCGCTCATTTGAGCAACTGATAGATAAGTATCAACGCAGGGTTTATTGGCATGTTCGCAAAATAGTGATTGCCCACGATGATGCCGATGATGTGGTACAGAACACCTTTATAAAAGTGTGGGGCAGCTTGGATGGGTTTAGGGAAGATTCAAAATTATTTACCTGGTTATATCGAATTGCAACTAATGAAGCAATAAATTTCCTCAATAAAAAGAAAGCAAACCTATATAATGATTGGGAAACTGTAGAATATAGCTTAAGCGAAACTTTGGTTGATGATCCCTATTTTAATGGCAATGATATACAAATGAAATTGCAGCAAGCCATCCTCACTTTGCCACAGAAACAAAGGCTCGTATTCAATATGAAATATTTTGATGAAATAAAATATGAGGATATGAGTGAGATACTGGGCACGAGTGTCGGGGCTTTGAAGGCTTCTTATTTTCATGCGGTGAAAAAAATTGAAAAATATTTTGGCTTGGTTTAAACTTTTATGTCACGAAACTGTCAGTACATTAAATGAAAAAGATACCTCTATATAATAACAATGCCGACCAAAAGCTTAAAAGTTTAACGGGTTCCGATTATTCGGGAGGCTTTATTGTTCCGGAGGGATATTTTGAAGAATTGCCCATCAGTATTAAAATAAATTTGGGTGAAATTGCTGAATATGATATATCTATTATTGAAAAACATGAATACCCTTTTTCTAATCCCACAGGTTATTTTGAGCAACTGGAAAGCCGCATCCATAGCAGAATTCAGCACGAAGATAGTTTTGAACCCACTCCGCTAATTCCCACCAAAGAAACGGGATTTGATTTGCCAAAAGAATATTTTGAACAAGGTAGATATACTATAATAGATGAAACTGCTAAGCATGAAAATATAGTAGAAGCTGAGAAAGAAAATACTTTTACAATAGATGAAAATTATTTCGAAAAATCAAAACAACATATATTAATTCAAACAACAAATCAAAATAAAAAAACTATATATAGAAATATCTTTCAGAGGGCACAAATTAAGAATCTGGTTCGTTATGCTGCAGTTATTACTATAGCTTTTGGATTGGGATATTTTAGCCATACAAAACAAAACATAGTAGTATATAATAACAATGGACAACTTGGCAAACCCGTTATTATAGAAGACATAACCTACGAAGAACTGCAAGCAGCCTTGTTCGACGAAGATTTGGACAATGAAGATTTAATAGAAATTGCCAATATGCAAACCCCGATTGCAAGTAATGAGGCTACAAAAAAACCAATTGAAAAATTGAAAAATGAAATCCCGATATCTATCGGGACTCAAAAAGATTATATACCTACACCAGAAAAAACACCAAGCCAACAACAAATAGAACAATATATATTAGACCACACCGACGAAATAAATCCCGACGAACTATGAAAAATATTATTATAGTGATGGTATGTATGCTCAGCTTCTCAGCTTATGCACAAGAAAAACCATCCAAACAAAAAAGAGAAGACAAGGTGAAAGCATGGAAAATTGCCTTCATCACCGAACGCCTTGATTTAACAAGCGATGAAGCTCAAAAATTTTGGCCCATATTTAATGCTTTTGAAACTGAAACCAAAGCACTCCGTGAAAAGTATAAACTGGAGCCCGATGCCAACAAAGACGGACAAGTGAGCGAGGAGGAAGCTGAAAAAGCTTTGGCCAAACAAGTTGAATTACGCCAAGCACAGGTAGATTTAATGAAAAAGTATAACATCGAATTTAAAAAAGCCATACCCACACGTAAAATAGTAATGCTGTATCAGGCCAACGAAGATTTCAAAAAGGTATTATTACAACGTCTCAAAAAGATGCAACAAAACAAACCACAACACCCTGGCGGTGGTGGCCCTCCCAATCAACCTGACCCAGACATGGGTGAATAAATAGGATATAACCGCTTTGTAAAACCAAGGCGGTTTTTTTTGGATAGTTTATATTTATCCAGTTTCGGTATAAAGCCTAATCTTATAAACACTTAACGCAAAAAAAAGAGCCGACTTTGAAAAAAGCCGGCCCTAATAAATATTGGTATTGACCCAATTATGGTTTGGGTTGTTGTGGTTGCACAACGGGTGATGTT
>JAYVCI010000070.1:0-7071 GCA_043750035.1 Chitinophagaceae bacterium | reverse complement strand
TTGGAGGAAATAAATATTAACAAAAGTGAATTTCATGGAGAATGGAACTATACTATTAAACCAAATTTTGAACAAGTTATTTCTTGACAGTTACTATGCAGCAGAACTCTTCCATTATCGTATATAATGCAAGCATCCCTGCAGTAGTAGGTGGTGGGGAACTTATTATTACCTCTTCAACTATTTATAGCTGTGGTGACTGGCAGGGCATTTTTGTAAGAGGGTCTTCGGTGGCACAGTCAACCAATAGTGGAAGACTAAAAATGCGTGACGCAAGTATTAAAAATGCAAATATTGCTGTGTACGCCGACAACTGTGCGAGAATAGATATACAAACTACTACTTTTGAAGATAATTATTCCCACGTTCAACTAAATAATTTTTCTAATTTGAATGCAAACAATACACAGGGGGTAAATATTGATTTTGCCTACTGTAATTTTAATGCCCTAATGGCAAACACTCCCCTAAGCAGCTTGCCCAATTTTGTGATACCTGTTAATAATAGCTCGTACAGGCCGATGGTTTATTTAAATGACTTTAAAACCATTGCTTTTAACTATTGTAATTTTTACTGTACCAATTATGCATCTCCGCCTGACCAGATAGGGGTGGATGCCCTGGATGCAAACGGCACCACCACGATGGATGGTTTGTATATTGGGCATTGTGCTTTTGCAGGGGAATTCAATACTGCCGTATATATATATAATTTTTATACTGTAAAAATATACTATTCCACAGTATCGGGCGATTTTTATGATGGGGTTGCTGCCCATTATGGCACAGACCTGTGGATGTCTCACAACAATATATCGCACAGCCCTAATGGCCTTGGGAATACCGCATTTAAAATGAACCAAGTGTATCAGGGGATAATGGGTTCTTTTATTTTTAGCAATACATTTAAGAAATGTATAAATGGGATGGAGTACTATTACTACAGTGCCAGTCCGAGCAATAACACTTCCCCTGTATTTTATAATACATTTGACAGCAATACCTACGGCCTGGTGTTCGCACCCAAATGCCACCCTGTGGGCAATGTATCGTGCAACAATAATTATTATACCAATTATATAGGGACCATTAATTTTGAGTGCAACAAATTTATAGGCAACAAGTGGGGCTTGGTGGGCGTGGGAGATATGACTAACCAAGGGGCTTTACTAGGTGATGAATGGGGTTCTTTCTTTGCTTACTATGAATTTAATAATGTAAATCACTATAATTATACCTCTACCTCCACCTATGCAGATATAGTATGGTACAACCCCAATGCCATACAAAATAATAATAAACTGCTACGTATATATCACCACCCACAACCACCTCCCAATCCCATCAATGGTTATACTTATGCACCAGCCTTTGTTAATTTTAATGCCAATGCCAGCATATTGCTCGATAACAATACCGTTAACAATGGCAATAGAGTTAATTATTTATATACAGGCCCGGCACAAAATGCAGTTACCTGCTGGGGCAATTTTAAAACCGACCCCAATACCCAAAACGGGACAGGGAACAACAGCAAGGGAAATATTGTGGAAAGCAGCCAAGACACATTGGTAAAAATATTCCCGAACCCCTCGGCAGGCATTTTCAATATCAGCAACCCCTCCACATCATCCTTCAATTATTATATATACAATATGATGGGGCAGGTAATGGGCACAGGCTATATTGCTGCTGAAAAAACAATTGCCATAGCACTTGACAATGCAGCAAAAGGCTGCTATACCATAATAGTGGAACCTATAGACAACGCCAGCCAACGACAGACCTTTAGATTGATTAAAAGCAATGATTAATAAAAGCACCATATATAAACTTATACCCTGCATGGTGTTTGCTGCACTGTGCAAATACCCAGTTACTGCCCAGATGGGCAATAACTGGTGCTTTGGGTATAAGGCTGGAATCAGTTTTAACGCTTCACCTGCAAAGGCTTTTACCTCTGCTATCCACAATTTCAAATACGACAGTGTAGGTACCTATTTCAACCAAAGCTATTCCAATTGCAAGGGGGAACTGTTGCTGTATATAGGCGATGGGCGTTATATATGGAACAAGGAGCACAAGCTGCTTCCGTCCTATTCTGCTATTGCAAAAAATGTGTCACAATCTATATTCCTTCCCCACCCCAAAGATGACTCGACAGTGGTGCTGTTACTTTCAGGAGATAGTGGGTTTGTGTATTATACAATAGACCTGAGGCTGGACAGTGGCCGGGGCGATATTAATGCTGGCCCCATAACAATTTCTGACACGGTGTGCCATCACCTTAGCTATGTGAAACATGCCAACGATAGCGACTACTGGATTTTGGCCAAGTTTAACTACTACCAGGTAAAAGTGTACCGCCTTAGCACCAAGGGCGTGGCGACCAAGCCCACAATTGTCGTTATGCGTGGACTAAGCAATGCACCTTCAGAAGGTTTCAAGATTTCAAATTCAGGCACAAAAGTAATAGGCCCAGAGGCGAGTTCTTACTCTTATATAAGTAAACATTATATATATGATTTCAACAATGCCAACGGCAGTTTTTCAAAAGCCAGGATACTGTGCGATACCACCAGGCTCGCTGGAACCTTCCTCAGTTTCTCGCCCAACGACAGTATTGTGTATGCCTTTTCATATTCCACAGGAGATGTGACGGTGTTCCAGATACCCGCTTTTAGCCCCAAGCCCCACCTCAATATAAAACAAGTTCTTGTGGGCAAGATAAATGACGGTTTACAAGGCTGCCAACTTGGGCCTGACAACAAAATATACCTGCCCACCGGATATGACACTCTGCGTTTGCATAGATACCTTAGCTATGTGCCCTACCCTGATGTATGGGGGAGCGGCTGCGGCTTGGTTGTCAATGGTATCAAGCTGGATTCAGGAACTGTGTCATCTGGTTTAGACATGCCCTGCTATTCCTACCCCGTAAAACGCATCGCCAATAGGTTTGCCGTAACAGGCACAAATGGCTGCGGGTATGATACCACCCGTTTTACCGCAGATGCAGATAGTGCTTTTAAAAAGTATAACTGGTACTTTGGAGATGGAGATAGTGCTGTGGGCAAAAGCGTGGTACACCAATATAAAAATGCAGGGAGCTATTATGTAAAACTTGGTTGTGAACTTGGCAACTGTGGTTATATACAATGGGTGGGAGACAGTGTTAAAATAAAGTTTAAACCTACTATTTCATTAGCCACAAACAAAACTATATATTGTGGTTATCAAACTATAGCTGCACAGATAAATTATAGATATAGCGATACCGTGCAAGTGGCATGGGGAGATGGGAAAGATACTTTATTATATGTAGTGGATACAAACTTGGTAGATAGTGTACAGTTGCAACATATATATAACAAAACGGGCAACTATGCCCTAAGCTGCAAGGCATGGAACAGCAACTGTTACGATAGTGTGGCAACACTATATAATATAACAATAGACACCCTGCCCAAAGCTAGTTTTAACGCAGATTATATAACAAGTTGTGGTGCAAAAACTATCATACTCACAGATACTTCCAAATTAGATAGTATTATAATAAATAGAGCTTGGCATATATATAAAACCAATGGTTTAGATACAACTATTTCAACAGGAACTAATAATAATTTATCGTTTTTGTTTAATGATACAGGAATGTATAATGTTAAGTTAATTGTACAGAGCAAACAGGGTTGTACAGATTCATTGGAGAAGATGAATTATATACATATAAATCCATTTCCTGTTAGCAAAATAAGTGGCAAAACAAAATGGTGCGGTACGGATTCTACTATGCTCACCGTAACAGGAGGCATGCGTTATAAATGGATTTTTGGAGATACAACTGCTTCTGTATTTTTAAAACCTGTAACCTCAAACTATTATAGTGTGCTTGTCACCAATATATATAATTGTTCGGTTAAAGATTCGGTATATATTTCTGTTGGCAAAATAGTAACACCGTTTTATACACCAGATTATCTGCAAAGCTGCGGCAACAGCACCATCACCCTCACAGATAGCAGCGGTATGGATAGCATCATCCAACAAAGAAGATGGACAATCACTTATCCAAACAATACCCTAAAACAATATGATACCGCAAGCACCAAAAAGCTAAAACTAACAGTACAAGACACAGGTTATTATAATGCCAAACTTGTATATATAACCAAACAGGGTTGTATGGATTCATTAACCAAAACAAAAGTGTTCCGTATATTGCCACAACCAATAGTGTATATAGACAGCCCTGCACAAAACCCTTTGTGTTTTAAAGATAGTTTTATATTAACTGCCAAACAAAAAGATATAAACTATCCACCACTTGTAAAATATAAATGGAATGCGGGGCAAATAACAACACAAAGTATAAAAGTAGATACCACAAATAGTTACTACGTGAGTGCCACCAATGCTTACGGCTGCGGGTCGCAGAGCAATACGGTAAAGATAAGTTTTCTGCCGCAATTGTTTGCCAATATTAAAAAAGCAACGGATAGTTTATATGTAATAGCTACGAGACCCATTGTGAGTTATACTTGGTATAGAGACAGTGTGTTGTATAATACTACTTCATCCTTGTTTCACCCGCCATCGGGTAGGTATTATGTAAGTGTTGTGGATGGGAATGGGTGTGTGGCTAATAGTAGTTCTCTGATGCATATAGGGGTGAGCCATATTACGGGGATGGAAAATACAATACGTGTGTATCCGAATCCGGTGAGTGATGTGTTATATATTGACAATATACCTCCTATAAAAGCATATATTATACTATATGACCTGTTGGGTAAACAAGTATATAGCAATACCACCAATGGGGAAGTATTATATAAAATATCAATTGGGCATTTATCGAAGGGATTATATATACTTTCTGTGGGGGAAGAGAAGGTTAAATTGGCGGTTGAATAAATCGTTCAATGCTTCGCGTTTAGCAGTCCCGATATTTATAGGGAGCTTCGTTCCTCGCATCCGATAGCTATCGGATGACGGCGTGAATTGTATGAAGAGGTCTGGTATAAAAAAAATCCGCAAGACACTGAATGTCCTGCGGATTTTTTTCGTTTATTATTACGAAAGATTATATTTTAATAAATGATTTAGTAGTGCTCACGTTATTGTTATAAAACTTAATATAATAATTTCCGCTTACTAAATCTGTTACAGGAATAGTAGGGTTTGTACCTGTTAATTTATAGTTACCAATTAATTGACCATAAGCATTATATATAGCTATATTTATGGGTTCAGCCGAAGTTGTATTGTTATGGATAACTATATTTTCAACTGCTGGGTTTGGGTATAATTCAAATGAAATGTTCTTGTTTACTTCATCCACTGCAGCTGCTGTCTTTTGATCGTACACTGCAAACGGGCTAAGTGAAGTAAGTCCAGTTCTTTTCAAACTGAACATGCCACCGGCTTCAGCGGTAGCTGCTGCTTTTGCACTCATATCCCATTTCGCATTGGTAAAATGTGATATATAAGCAGAACCACGGTTAAACCCGTTTACTTCCATAGCCGCCGACCACATTACCTGTAAATCCATATTAAGGTTAGCGGTTACATCTGAACTCACATTCCAAGTAGCATCTACTAAAGGTAGTGTTGCTGAAATATCAGTTCCAGTTGTTCCTTGGGCCATTACATCTGACACTACACCCACTCTTACTTGGCCGGCTGCTGAACCTGATTGTAAGTTAATATAGGCAGGTGCATAGTTAGTTGAAGTTCCCACAGGGTAATATATTGAAGTGCTTCCGCCTGCTGTTGCGTGCATTTCAACATAGCCGCCTGATGTGGTAATAATGTAGGAAGAGCTGCCACTCCCTTTTATAGAACCTGTTGCACCAATTATTAATGCGTTGTCGTCGATGTTTAATTTTCCGGCATTGAATTGAAGAACATCGTTTACATATAAATTACTTCCTATGCTTGTTGAACCACTATTTCCAATACTCAAGGTTAAATTTTTAACAGTGTTAGCCGTTGATGAGAAATTAAGAGAGCCTGAAGTGGATGATGCAGTAGCAATAGTAATACTTGAAGGTAAAGTAGCAGCAATAGTTCCGCTACCCGACCCTGCAATGTCCCCATTTATAGTTAAGTCTTTACCCGAAAGCAATAAAGTTCCACTGGTAAGTGATAAGGTTCCTCCTAAAACTAAATCTGAAGAAAGCGTTACCGTACTGCTTGAATTTACATTAACAGTAACATTGTTCAATCCTGAACCTGTTAGTTCAACACCGGCAACAGAAGAATTATTTGTATAGGTAACATTGTAATTTCCTGTAAGGTTAACTGAACCTCCCGATCCAAGTGAAAGCAATCCACCAGATATATATATAGTGCCATTATTGCTCATTTGTAAACTACCGCCCGAAACAAGCGATAAGGTGCCCGATTTTAGGTTCATTGCCTGACCTACCACAATAGTTGCTGATGATTGCAAATCACTGGCAGTATTTAAGGTACTTGCAGTTAAGGAACCGGTAAATGAAAATGTAGAACTCGCATTTACATCAACCGTATTTAGCACAATAACTCCGGCACCTTTTAAGGTTCCCAAAGTAAGCGTAAGTGTTGAGTTGGTTGATGTAGTTAGTGTTCCGGCCACGTCCAACTCGGCTATAGCACCATTAATGGTAATATTGTTGTCCAAGTTTACAGTAACACCCGATTGTATAACTATCTGATCGACCAAAACTGTAGTAGGGGGTACAACACCACCCGACCATGTGGCCGTGCTGCTGAATTTACCCGAGGTAGAAGCTGTAAATGTTGCACCATAACTGATGCCAGTAAGTACAAGCGAAAATAGCATTAAGCTAATTTTTTTCTTAGTGGAGAATGTGAAGTTTTTCATGTTTTTATTGTATTAATTGTTTAAGATACAAAATTGAATACATTTGTGATATGAGTCTTTACATAATTATATAAAAGAGTTACATAATTCTCACTTTATTATACTAGACCTCTCCTATGTTTGCAATTTAAGATAAATCACTTATCTTAAATATGAAATAGGAAGTGAAAAAGGATGAGAGCAGATAGACCTCTAAGCAG
>JAYVCI010000069.1:0-17670 GCA_043750035.1 Chitinophagaceae bacterium | reverse complement strand
TTGGAGGAAATAAATATTAACAAAAGTGAATTTCATGGAGAATGGAACTATACTATTAAACCAAATTTTGAACAAGTTATTTCTTGACAGTTACTTAGTTTAAAATAGTCCCGATAGCTATCGAATATGCGTCAACTTAATACTACACAATATTGATGAAAACTTTTGATAGTGGTTAATTACAGGCAGTTTAAAAAGGAAAGGGAAAGGTTGTTCTGTAAAACAATCAGTAATGTCTAAATTATGATAGTTCCCAACCTCCTGCCTCTGCTTGGCTATTGTCGCCAACCAGCCCCCAACCCTGACCCACAATACCCCCCCCCATAGCTATCGGGAGGGCTTCTTTTCATAGCGTACAAAGGCTGCCCCCACGGGTAGCGGCATAACCCCAAGATATGCCCCCATTGCAAAACAGAAACTATGGTTACGCTAGAAATACTGACCAAACGCGGGCCACCCAAACTAATAAACCGGAACCTGGAAAAACTGTAACAATAAAAAAAATTAGCTATCGGGACCTGCATTTATTTTATATCACCGTTTGCAAAACTGCGATAACTCAGGATTTGAAAAGTGTGTTGAACACACCCCCTCTCAAGGGCAACTTAAAGGTGTATATACTTTCGGTTGGGGGTGAGCGGGTGGTGGGTTGTGGTGGAGCAATTTGTTCGACACTGCACGCCTACATCATTACCTCAAAATAATTTTCTCTATTTTCACGGTAGTATTATTTCTCAGTATTTGTAAAAAATACAATCCCGAAGATAAATCTGCTACAGAAATTGTGTGTGTTGAACTATTTATATAGCCTTGTTTTACGATAGCCCCAGATATATTATATAATTTATAGATTCCGTTTTCTGCATTCTTTATGTATATATCATCATTAGAAGGATTGGGGAATATATATAGTTCATTTTTTGAAAAATTCGAAATCCCTATATTCGATTTGGGTACAACATAAGTAAAAATAGAATCGAGTGGATATGACATCATACTACTTGCAAATGTACCTGCTATCAAGCGTTTCGTTACAGTATCAATTTCTATATCATATATAGGGAACACGGACATATTCGTACCCAAACGATACCAGTTTTTTGCTGAATCAACAGTGATATATACGCCTGCATCGGTGGCAATAAATATAACAGAATCACTATAGGGGTCGGGGCAAATATCATTGATGGCAATTTGCGGAAGGTTGCCTGATATATCATTCCAAGTTTTTCCAGTATCATTACTTATATGAATATGGGGTATATAATCATTCATCTTATAACCTGAATTGCTCATATATATTTTCCCTGAATTGATATACGAGGTTTTTATACTGGTGATGTATTGATTGGGAAGCATGGTGTCGCAGCGAACCCATGCATTTCCGTAATCATAAGTACGCCAAATGTTTCCATCGCTTGTGCCTGCAAATAAAATATTTTTGTTAAATACGGATTCGCACAAGGCAGATATATTGTGAAAGCGACTTCCATAAATATTCCCATCCGTTAAATCAGGACTTATACTATCAAAATTTCCATTATATCCTTGTAGATTTCTCGCCACATACTGTGCAGCACCATATATAATATCAGGGTCGAAACGACTCATCAATAATGGCATGTCCCAGTTTACGCGGTCAGGTGCATTCCAGCTACTTGATATACCATCTACATTCCCATTTTGTGTTTCATAATATCTTATACTTTGATTTGTGGGATGAAATAATGTTTGAAAACCATCACCCCCATATTTTCTTTTCCACTGACTGATTGAATTGCGATTGCCATCACTTGTGCCGTTGTCCTGAGCTCCACCGCTGTACACACCTTTATTTAAAGGGTCAATCGCTACTCTGTAAAACTGCGTATTTGGAAGTTCCGCCGCCACATTCCAGGTATTACAATCATCAAAAGTTTTATACAATCCCCCATCGGTTGCCAAAAATATAGTATCACTTCCAAGCATTGCAAAAGCATGTTTATCGGCATGTACAGTATATGACTGCCATGAAGGGGCACACATATTCCATGTAATACCGCCATCGGTTGTGCGGTATAAATCAACACCTGGAATATATATTTCATTGGTATCATTGGGATCCATAATGGTTTTTGCAAAGTACCAACCAAAACCTCTGCATATACCCGTGGGAAGTGCTGAATCAATTGGGTAAAAAGTAATCCCACCATCGCTCGATTTCATCAAATGTTTTATTTCGAACACCTCATTTTCAACCATAACGGATAGAATTATTTTTGGATATTTGGGATGTTGATATAATCCAATTCGTGAATATTCAACCGAGTCGGCAGAAGAATTAAATATAATAGGTGTCCATGTTTTCCCCGCATCGAAACTATTATATAAACGGGATTCTTTCCCACCAACCAAAGTTTCCTGATTGGTGCGGATACGATTCCACCCAGCCGCTATTAGATGTTGGTTGTTAAGTTTGTCTATAATAAAATCATTTACACCCGCTTCATCCTTCAAAAATAAAATCTGATTCCAAGTAGTACCGCCATCAATTGATTTATATAATCCTCGGTCATTGTTTCGCTGCATGGGTAGTCCCATTGCCGCTGCATATATAATACTTGTATCAGTGGGGTCTAATACAATTTTCGAAATTATTCTACCATCTTTCAGCCCCATATATTTCCAAGTATTTCCCCCATCGATTGATCTATATAGTCCATCACCCACCATGGGATAGCCCGATATATCTGGGTCTCCGGTTCCTGCCCAAATAATTTTCGGATTTTTTTCATCAATTACTATATAGGCAATTGATAAGTTATTTTCTTTATCAAAAAGTTGTTGCCAAGTTGTGCCACCATTTGTAGTTCTATACATTCCCCCATTGGGACAACCCACATATATAATTTTGTGATTAGTAGGATGAATAGCAATGCAAGTTATCCGTCCGCCAATATTTGTAGGCCCTTCTAATAGCCACGGTTCTGATGTACCCAATGGGGCACCGCCTCTTAATGATAAACCATTCTGGATTTGATTTATTACTTTTTCATAAGCTGCAAAATCGAAGTTTTGGCCAGGCGAACTTCTTTGTGTAAAGAACCATTCATTGGGTTCAGCAGGGTTTTCTGTTTCCGTTTCTTTTTCAGGAATTGAAATTTTAAATTCTTTGAAAGAAAATAAAACGATGGAAGCGAATGCTGCAGCGAATAGGTATTTTTTCATTGAATTAAATTTATAAAAAGCAAATGTAAACAAAATATCATTTGCATTTCAAATTAAATTCTTTGCTGCGGTGGTGTCAGGTGGAAACACATGACACCACCGCAGCAACCGAAGATTATCTCTTCACTACCTTCACAGGCATATTCCTCCCATCCACCCAAACCATATACAATCCATTGCTATAGTTCCTCATATCAATTTGTTTGGTCTCGTTTGCGGTTATATAAGTTTTGAAAATAATCTTTCCCATCATGTCGCACATCGTTAAATATCTACTTTCAACCGAACTGTTTTTAATATTTAGTATATCATTGGTGGGATTTGGATAAATTTTTAATACATTTTCTTCAGAAGAATAAATATTACTGGTGCTGGGCGTAACTCTCGCCACGCATACATGCTTCCACTATTTCGCGTTCGTTGTTCATCTATTTTTCAAATCCGATAGCTATCGGATTCGAATATAGACGTGGAGGATGAAAAAGGTTGCATCTATATTTTTTTTTTGGTGTCAGGCGTTTGCACCTGACACCACAAAAAAATGGTATTTTCATTTATTATGCTTATTTTTGAAGTAAATTATTCGATATGGAAACTGTAATTAAAGTAGACAAAAATGAGTTAAACAATGCTCTATTAGAGAAATTGAAAAGTTTTGTTGAAGGATTGAAACATCCTGTAATAACTATAAAAATTTCAGATTCAGATAATAAAAAATATTTGGAAACACTGGAAAATTCTGTGGAGGAATTTGAACGAGGTGATGTTATTTCATTTACTATGGAAGAATTTACAGAATATGTTAAAACAGCTAAATGAGAGTTGTTCAGTTCACCCAAATTGCTCTAAAAGAATAATGTTTTACATTTGTTTCTTTAACTGTCATTAAAAGGAGATTGCGAAACTTGAAGTTGCAAAGTAATTTATATTAGATGGATTATTGTTCAATGTAAATATTTTGTCTTTGCTACTGAATACCCTTCCCTCAATTCGCCATAAAACATTTTCACGAATGGCATAATCAAAGTTTAATGAATAGCCAAAGGTCTGAAATCCGTTTTGTGTTTTGGTAGAAATAATTACCCCATTTGCATCGCTATAATACTCTCCTCTTGCGGCAATGTTTATTTTATCGGTGGGGCTTGCTTTCAAAATCAAAACAGGCGAATACCAAATGTTGTAAGTACTACTGCCTTTTGATTTTTGTTCAGCACCAAAATCAAAACCGATTGTGGCAGCAATTTTTTTGTACAGTTGAAACACTCCGTAAAAATTATGGAAGTATCGCATTTGCTTCACACTATCGGGTTTGTCATTTCCTGCAAACGAACTGCTATTAAGTGTAACTTTTATACTGGGTTTGAAAGTGAGTTGGTGTCCGAATGCAGGTGTGTTGTTTCCGTTCACTCTGTGTATTCGTTGCCAGCCATTCAGTAACAAACCACTGAGAAACCATTTCTCATTAGCAGATGTGTAGGATATTTTTACTCCGCTTTCGTAGTAGGGAGAGTTGTCAGCTAAAATACTTCTTGTCAAATTCCAACAATCTTTTCCTACAGCACCTTCAAAACCAATGTGCGAAGCAAAAATTCCCGCATCAACCCATACCTGTTTCTTTTTTGAAATTTTTACTCCGGCATTTGCTTCAAAAATATTTTTCATCACTCCGGGTTCTGCTGCAAGGTTCGCATTACTGTATGTTCCTGCCATAAGAGCAATGTTGGATCTCACTTTGTTTGTGTTGTAATTCAATTTCACAAAACCTAAATTCAAATTAAATTCGTTGTGGCGGTTGAATGAATAGATAAACGGCTGACGGATATGATTGCCCGGGTTTGCAAAATCATAACTGTAATAGGTTTCAATGTAGCCACTGAAAGAGAGCGGAGATTTTGTGCTGTCGGTTTGTGCATTTACTGAATTGACAATTAATAGTTGACAATTAATGATTGAGAGTAGCAATATCACTTTGAATGTATTTTTCATTTTTGTTTTTAAAATAAGCTCGGTCAATTAAAGTACAAATTTAGTATTATAAACGGGTACGTTTGCAAAAAAGTAGCACATTTATAGACTGGCTAAAATGGGTTAAAAAAAAATGCGGGTCGACAAATAATACCATTACTTAGTTCAAAATAGTCCCGAATGGTCGGGAGTAATGCCGACCTAGTAGCTGTTAGGCCACTTTGCAAAAAAATATTTATTGGCCTAATACAGATACAGTTTCGGTATAATATACAAAAAACAACCCTTTGACTTCTACGCATCGGGTTGTGTTAAATAATTTTAAACAAATAATAGCTACTTTTTATAAGCGGAACAGCTATGCCAAAACAATCCTGTCTTCTGATTTTACAAGGTCGGGCCTCCAATTTGGGTCTAAAGCAGAGAATGTATAGCCCGTTTGAGAGGTCACACCTCCTGCTCCTGCAAAATATCCAACATTTGCCTGTCGGTGTACATATTCTATTCTAAAAGTTAAACTCTGGTTGGGCATAAAATCAAAATTGGTTGATACATCCCATCCTTTAAATTGATCTCCCAAATTCGCACTAAATAGGTGTCCTTAACTCATGCGACAATGAATTTAATAACCAAAGCAATTACAAACAGGTTTTGTTTTACTTAGTCTATTGAGGATGAATGGCTGTATTTCTATACTTTAAAAGTATGCAGCAAAATTACAGTCACCTTTTGTAAATATGATATAAAAAAGAAAGTGAACATTATAAAGATTTTATAAAGATTAATAAGGAACGCTACTTTTTGTTATTGCTTATTCAGCATCCTCCTGCCCAAAATAGAAAAATTGGAAGTAAATCTAAAATCAAAATAAATTTGCTCGGTAGCCCCAAAACCCATGTTAAATCTGGCCAATGAAGGTATCATGCTGCCCTCGAAATCTAATATATATTTTTTGCCGGCGAATTTTTTTATCGCCGCATCCATCATATAAAACAATGCACAGTTTTGTTTGGCTTGCCCTATAGCTGCACTTAGCATATAATAAAGTTGCTTGTTATACAATACAAATGCACTTACTGCTTCTATGTGTTTGGTTTCGGCATTTGTGCATACATAAACTGTAAGTTCCAGTTGCGGCAGTTGCAGTAAGCTGGAAAGTCTTTCAAAGTCGGGCAATTGCACATGGGGCGTGCGGTGGCCGTAATTGCTTTTATAAAAATCTAGTGCTGCACCAATATCATTTTTAACTGTAATATTTGCTGCTGTACTTTGTCCTTTTTTTATACTCTGTTTACATTTGGCACTGTATTTTTTATATATATCATTATAACCATCTGCTAAATTTAAAATATGATTTGTTTTATTTTTTATGATACTTTTTTTTGTAAAAGAAGTGATAAATTCTTCAGGGTTATTTAAATAATTTAATTGTATATGTCCATACTTATAATGCTCGGCTGCTAGTACAAAAAAGTCTATGTGGTTTTTGGTATTATATTCATCTGAACAGAAAATACCCAACTGCTGACAAAAAAAAGGTTGGTAGAGATAGGTAATACCCAATCTTTTTTTATAGGGCAAAGGCATTACTGCTTCATAGTCATTATATATAATAGCATCCCATTGGCAAGCAATGCCTAGATAATTATATAATGCGTATATTTTTTTATTGGCTGCCCTGGCTATGCAGTTGTCCCATTTTATTGGGTCTATATCTTTATGCTTTACAAATATTGCAGCCAAAATGATATATAATATTATTTTGATTTCAAAAGAGCCACAGCATAGGCAGTTACACCCTCTTCTCTGCCCACAAACCCCATTTGTTCGTTGGTAGTTGCTTTTATTGAGACGGCATCTATCTCCACTTTTAAAATGGGGGCAAGTGTTTGCACCATATCACTTATAAATGGATTTATTTTTGGTTTTTCAAGACAAAGGGTACAATCAATATTTTCCACCTGCCATTTTTTTTCTTCAAGAAGTATCATAACAGTTTTCAAAAGTTCTTTGCTGTCAATTCCCTTGAAATCGGAACTCGTATCAGGAAAATGAAAACCTATATCTCGCAAATTTGCAGCACCCAATAGTGCATCACATATAGCATGTATCAACACATCGCCATCGCTATGTGCAACCGTGCCTTTGGTGTGCGGGATTAATATACCCCCCAACCAAAGCTGCTCGCCTTCATTTAAGCGGTGTACATCGAAACCAAACCCAACGCGGATTTTCAAGGTTGATTAAGGATTGGTAGTACTTGAACTGTTAAAATCGAAATGGATAGTAAACCTTAATGTGTTTTCCAATGGGTTACGCTGTTGTATCGGAACCAAGTAGGCAAAGTCAATCCCAAATACATTATACTTAAGGCCTACACCGAAAGTAAAAAATTTACGGTTGCCTTTATTATAAGGTTCGTGGTGAAAACCGGTACGCAAAGCAAACTGTTTCTGGTACCAATATTCAATACCTATTATCCAATTAATTTCACTCATCTCTTCTTTAAAACCTCCCGGAGCATCATAGAATGATTGCACCATACCCTGCGGAACTGAAACATTGGGATCCATCCCTTTGGTAACTTTGCCACTAATAGGGTCACGCTGCGGAGGTGTGGGTACCAATAGTTTATTAAATTCTATATTGGTAGCAAAAGTATTAAACTCGTCAAAATCAACTTTGGTACAAAAGCCCGTACGCAACATGGTGGGTATAAAATCTCTGTTGGCCGAATTGGTATAGGTAATTTTATTCCCCACATTGGTAAGTGTGGCTCCCCATGAATAACGGGCTTTGTACGCTTTTAGTTTGCCATCATGCTGCCAATAGGCTGTAAGATCGCCAGCACCTGCTATACCTGGCCTGGCTTGTCCGCCACCTACTGTAGTTACACGGCCTGCCAAATTTGAATATATAAACCTAAGGCCTATTCCCACACTAAACTCATCGCTAAGTTTGCGTGAATAACTGCCATCGAGCGAATATTCGCTTGGGGTAAAAAGCTGTAAAGGGTTGCCATTATTATCAGTAAACTGAATACTTCCCAATGAGAAATAACGCATACCGGCACTCCATGCGGAGCGGTCATCAATTTTTGCATATCCTGAAAGATAGTAAAGCCATACGTCATTCACCAATGAGCGGAGCCAAGGTGCACCATTGATAGAGAAAGATTTCTTCTTTTCAGCAAAAGCCAATTTTGAGGCGTTCCAAAAAGCGGCATTGGCATCTGCACTCACCGCTACACCCGCATCGCCCATACCCGCTGCCCTAGCATCTGGAGCAATGGATAAAAAAGGAACTGAGGTGGTGATGGTGTTTAGTCTTCGAGCAAAGCCAATAACTGTTGAAGATGAAGATGAAGATTGCCCTTTTGCTGCCCAGGTAAATACAGATAAGCAGCAAATCAAAATAAAATTTCTATTCTTTGTCATATAATAAGTTTGCAAATATACGGATGTTAATGTTTTAGATTGTGAATATAAAAACTAAGTTTATTGCAATCACTTTATTGCAATACCACTAATTTTTGTGTCTGATTTACCATATTGCCCTGTCCATCGCTCACACGTAAACGGTATATATAAACGCCCCTGCCTATCTTGTCCCCATAGTCGTCTCGCCCATCCCAAGTAAGGTGCTCAAAGTGCGATGGTGCTTGCTCGAAATTTGTTTGCAGGTTTTTCACCACCTGTCCGCTCACATTTATAATCTGTATCTGCACATTGAGTTGCTGGCCGGCCTTGTTATGGTCGAAATGAAAAGTAGTGGTATTAAAAAACGGGTTCGGATAATTGAGCAGATGATTTACGGATAGGTTTACATCATTAACCACATAAAATTCTGTTGTGGCCGAATTTGAATTATTATACACATCCCATGCTTTAAAAGTAAGTGTGTGCTTGCCCTCACTCAGGTTAGCCATGGGATAACGCACTTCGCCATGGGTAAAATCGTTTTGCTGTGCTTGGTAGAAATCATTTACAATAAAATTTTTGCCATCATCGAGGGTAACGGTAAGGTTACGCCCCACCCCATTTCCCGAAGTATTGATACCGCTTTCATCATATAGTTTTACCAGCATCGAAGGGTTTGAGTTTGTGGTGCCTCCTGTTGTCCATTTATCATCGTTCATATATAATAATAGTTCAGGCCCTTTGGTGTCGGGTTTTATGGAATCGGAGGTGCCTCCCAATACAATTTTAGTATTTGCTCCCCAAGCTTGTTTATTATCACTATTTGCATAAAAACTCAATTTGCCAAAACCCGCTTTATAATTAATGTCTTTGGGCACAATAAAACTAAAGGAATACTTTCCGCCTTGCACCGTAGCCTTGCCTTTGTATATAATGTTATTCTGCTGAGTAAAAGTGGTAACAATACTGCTGGGCTCATTGCCCAAGGTTTGATAAGCAGATCGTTTATCGTATATAGTAGGATACACAAAACCGTTAAAGTCTGTTTCCAATTGGTTATTGCGGTCTCTCACTTCCCCTTCCATAGTTACACGCATCAAGGCTTTCAAGGTATCACTTCCCACAGCCTTTCCATTTATTTTGGTTATTACTACGGTATCTGTCGGAATCATGAGGTTTAATAAAGGGTCGCCCAGCAACATAAAGTTTTTTATATAGCTCGATTTTCTTTTCATCTTCATATATGCTTCGCCCAGGGTTGGTAGTTTGCCCGTTATGGGGTCACGTTCAAAAACATTCTTATTGAAAAAGCCTTCATTTACGGGTTGGTTTTGCCCTGTATTGGCAATGCGAGTAGTTGAAAGTATAGCGATGCCCCCTCCATTTGGATTAAGCACAACCCACTCCCCTGCCGATATATGAGATGGGTCATCCCAAGGTGCAAAATCGCAAGTGGCTGCCATAAATAGCGGAAGGTTGTTCATGTTTTTAAGATTTTTGATTAACGCTATATTGATCACATTCTCATGTGCCCATTGCGAAGGGCCTCCATGCCCTGAGTAGTTTACAAACATGCAGCCTCTTTGTAAATAGTTGTTGAAAATATTTTTAACATCGGGATAGGAAGGCACACCATTGTCAATCACTTTTTTATAAGCATCGAAATATAATTTGGTGACGTTTTGTTCCGGGCTATTATTTTCAATATAGTTAGAGATATTTTCAGCAGCTTGCAAATGTGCATTATTATCTTCATCATCGCCCAATATCACAGATTTTGTACGCCAATCGCCATAAGATTTATTGGATTCGAAATTGATGATTTTATCAACCATTTGCCTTGCTTGCTCTTCAGTACCTACAGGCAATCTGCCTACTCCAATATCCAGCCCGAATTCTTGATTATCACGCCAATCGCCTTCTCCATCATCCAAAAAACCATAATAATCATCACTGCAGTGCGATGACTGGCTATATGAATCATCGCTTTGGAAGGTGGGTACAAAATTGGTATTATTATAATATGTGGTTTTCCCACCATTGTCGTGCATCACTTTGTCATTTTTATAATCGAACGAACCATCGCCCATAATTAAAAGATTCTTGGGCATTTGATCGGGTGTTGCGGCTCGGTCGTATAGCATTTTCATAAAATCGCGAAATGCGGATATATCCTGTGCCCCTGCCGAAAATTCATTATATAATTGCAGGGGGGTAACTACTACCACTCGCACACCCTGCCCCCTTCTATAGTCGGCAAGGCGGTTACTTTGGTTAACAAAATCGGGATGGCTGATAATAACAAAATCTTGTTGCCCAATAGCATGTAAATTCTGATTGGCGACTTTGCCCACCGCATCAGGTGTTTTTAAAGAGCTTGCATCAAAAACCACATATTCGTGAATCAATTTTTCGTTCTGATAAAAAACTGCCTTGCCCCCTTGGTTTATATAATTTACCTTCTGAACATCGTTCTGGTTGGTTATGTCCCAAACATTTGCAGCACCCCCATTGTCAATCTCAAACTGTATCCCCGTGGGCGATAAATAACTTTTTGAATCTCTGAAAAACATGGCACCGCCTCCAAAATTTAGTCCCTGCCGGTATTGAATTTCATAATAATTGAGCCAGCCAAATGATGAAACCATCGGCTTGGCATAAGAGTAGGCCAACGAAACTTGTTCACTGCTTATTTTAGTACGCTTGGTAACCCTATCAGTGGTATAATAATTTGCCCCCTGGTCAGGGTAAGTAAATTGTATTTGATGGTTGAAAATATTTTGATTATTGAGCGAAACACTCATGCTACTGTTTGCAAATGAACGGGCGTTGGTTTCTGAGGTTATTATAATATCCTCGCTATTGATAATACCTGAAAGGGTTTCATTAAAATTATAATCAACTGTTTTGTCAAATTTTTCGCCCAAAAACACACGCCCTGACTTGAAAGGGTTTTCCAAATCCTGCTCATGCACCAACATAGCATCGAAACTATTGACCAATTGCGGCGATGCACCTGCGGCAGTGGATAGGCCCTGAATTCTTTTGCCTGGTGTTGCTCCCACGGAAATAAAATAAAATGCCCCGTTACTATAATAGTTTAGTTGATGTGAAAACTTTTGTTGACTCGAGTCATAGTTCCATACCGTTTGGCCTTTGCCATAAAACATCACATAGTCCCCATTATCAAATTTACCATCCTGTTCCCCAGCCACGGTAATAGCTATTTCTTCCAAGTCATCGTTGTGTTTGGCATTATTTTTCTGAGGCAGCATACCACCACCATTTCCAAATAATCTGATATTCCTTGGATCAATTTGGTCGACATTGATGCCTAGTTTTTTGAGAAACTGGTAATCAATTTTATATATAGCGTTACTGAAAATTTGTATCTTATACCAATCTCCCGTGGCCAATTCCGATTGCGATTTCCATTTGTTTCCCCTAAGCATGGCATTGGATACATCGCTTTGAATACTATAGGCTATCGTAATTTTTTTTATTCGCTCTATCTGCCCATTGTATTGGTTCTTTCTAACAGCGGGCATCTCTATGGATAAATAATTTTCTTTGCGTACCGTAATTTTCTTGTATTGTTCTATAGCGTTTACAAGCGTCCATTTAATATCGGGTAGCACCTTGGTATCAATGGGCTCATATTCAATATTTTTAATCGAAGCGATGAGTTTTTTATTGGCTCCGGCTTTTTCAGAAATATATAAATACGGGCAATTATCTTTGGGTGATAAAAAGATAAATTCTTGAGCTTGAAAACTGTTTTTTTGCCAAATTATATTATATAATTTTTCATTAGCTTGGGCAAATGAAAAATTATATAACAACAATAAACAAATACCAGATAGCAAAATCCTTTTGCCTTTATTGAGTGTGTTAATAATTTTGTAATAAATCATAAATAGGTGTTTTACTTAGATAATCAATCTATAGTGTGGAATCTAAGCAAAGAATAAGTAGCAAAGAAACATTAATAAAGACGGATTACAAAGTAAAAATTTACGTGATAAAGAAATAATTAGATTTTTTTATGTACACGAAGCAACCATTTTTATGCCCCGAATGTCTAGAAGATACATAAAAAGTGAAAAAGGTTGCAATGAACAGAAAATTATTTTTCAATCAGCTAGTGCCATGTATAGATAAAAAAAATATTTATATATTTGGTAGATATACTTTAAACTTTTTGATGATTAATTTCTTAAACATTGCTGCCACAACCAATGCCAGTGCCCAAGACCCTCAGTTAAGTCAATTTTATGGCAACCCTCTTTATACCAATCCTGCATTTGCAGGTTCTAGTATTGGTTGTGGCAGGGTGGTGATGTGTTACCGCAACCAATGGCCTGGCCTGGCCCGTACCTTCGAAACACAAACCGTTAGTTGGGATAGGGACTATGGAAATTTAGGCGGCGGCTTGGGCCTAATGGTTACCAATGATGTGGCAGGTGCAGGCCGCTTGCGTAGAATTACAGCCAGTGCCATGTATTCATATTATACAAAAATTAGCAGCAATATGGGCCTCCGCTTTGGGATGCAAGCATCATACTACCAACAAAGCATTGACTGGAGCAAACTTACCTTTAGCGATATGATTGACCCTAGAACGGGCTTTGATGGTGGGCCTCTAACAAAGGAAATCACCCCAACCCAAACCAAGACTTTCCCAAATTTCAGCACAGGGGCAGTATTGTACTCCGAAAAATATTATGTGGGTATGGCCGTACATAACCTTGTCGAGCCCAACGAATCATTCTATAACTCAACTGGGCCTGGCACCAATTTGCCCCGCCGCTATACCATGCATGGAGGCGTGACTATACCCTTGGGAGCAAGGCAACAAGAATTTTCTATCTCGCCCAACATGCTGTTTATGGTACAAAAGCAGTTCACCCAAATCAACTTTGGTTTCTATATCAATAAATCAAATTTCATTACTGGGCTTTGGTATAGGCAAACACGCCCCAACAGTGATGCATTAATGGTATTGGTGGGTTTCAAAACACCAACTTTTAAAGTAGGTTATAGCTACGACCTCACTGTGTCCAACGCACGTGCAGCGGCAACAGGGTCGCATGAAGTTACTTGCAGCATTAATATCGGGTGCAACAATCAGGGTGGTCCGAAAAGATTAATTTGTCCAAGAATGACTTACTAGCTTATCTTAACTTCAAATTTTATTTACTTCTCTTAACTTAAACAATATAACTTTTATCCCTCTATGAAAAACGCTCCAAAAAACTATATGACTAAAATAATAGACAAAATATTATTTTTCAACTTGCTTAATTCTTGCATTGATAAAAAAAGTATGTATATTTGCAGGGATATGTTTAGCAAATACACTTTCAAGCTTGTGATCATCAGTTTCTTAGGTATCCTTTGTACACTCGATGCAAAAGCACAAGACCCTGAGTTCAGCCAATTTTACGGCAACCCATTATATACCAATCCAGCTTTTGCAGGGGCAAGTGGTGGTTGTGGCCGTGTGGTTATGTGCTACCGCAACCAATGGCCTGGCTTGGCACGTACCTTCGAAACCCAAACAGTTAGTTGGGATAGAGATTACACAAACCTGGCAGGCGGCTTAGGCTTAATGGTTACCAATGATGTTGCCGGTGCAGGCCGCTTACGCAGACTTACGGCCAGTGCCATTTATGCTTATAATACCAAAATCAGCTACGATGTGAGCCTTCGTTTTGGGATGCAAGCCTCCTATTACCAACAAAGCATTGACTGGAGCAAGCTTACTTTTAGTGATATGATTGACCCAAGAACTGGGTTTCAAAATGCAGCGGGTGGCTCTAATCCAACTTCTGAAATCAAACCAACCGAAACAAAAACTTTCCCCAATTTTAGTACAGGGGCAGTATTGTATTCTGACAAATACTATGTGGGCATGGCTGTGCATAATCTTATTGAGCCCAATCAATCATTCTATAACTCAACCGGGCCAGGCACCAATTTGCCCCGCCGCTATACCATCCATGGTGGGATGACTATACCACTGGGTGTAAGGCAACAAAACTTTACCATTTCACCTAATATGTTGTTCATGGTGCAAAAGCAGTTTACCCAGATCAACTTTGGCTTCTATATCAATAAATCATCATTTATTACCGGTCTTTGGTACAGGCAAACGCGTCCCAACAGTGACGCTTTGATGGTTCTGGTAGGCTTCAAAACACCAACATTTAAAGTGGGCTATAGTTATGATTTAACGGTATCAAACGCCCGATCAGCAGCTACTGGCTCGCATGAGGTTACTTGTGGCATCAATATAGGCTGCAGCAGTCGTTCAGGTGCTAAAATGCTTGTTTGCCCTGATTTTTAATTTTTTTTTCTTTTTGCACAATAATTCCTAAAAGATTACGTTATAACTTTAATATAAAATAAATCACCAATGAAAAGATTGCTATTTGCAACAATTACAGTTTCCGGTTTAATGGTCTTAGCATCATGCGGTGGCGGCGAGGCCCCTGCAAAAACAAAATCGAGTTCTACGGGTTGGCAGTACAACAACAAACAGTGGGGCGGATTTGAAGCTACCAATTATAAAGGACAACAAACAGGCCCTGGTTTAGTATTTGTAGAAGGCGGTACCTTTACCATGGGAAGCACCGAAACTGATGTCGGCTATGAACATAACAACTTCGAAAGACGTGTTACAGTGCAGAGTTTTTATATGGATGAAACAGAAGTGAGCAATATCCACTATCGTGAATATTTGTGGTGGATTACAAGGGTATTCTCTGTAGAAGACGAGTACTCTGAGTACTACAAAAGAAATCTTCCAGACTCTTTGGTATGGAGAGATAAACTGGCTTTTAACGAACCTATGGTGAAATATTATTTCCGCCACCCTGCTTATGATGATTACCCAGTAGTGGGTGTTAGTTGGGTGCAAGCAAACTCTTTTGCAGCCTGGCGTACCGACCGTGTAAATGAGGGTATTTTGGTAAAAGAAGGCTATATAAAACTTCAGCCCGAAAAACAATCAGATGCCGATAACTTCAATACTGAAGCTTATTTAGCCGGCCAAGTAGGAGAAAATGTTGTTAAATTTACCCGTCAAAAAAACGATTTACGCCCAGGAAAGTCTGCTGGCAAAAAAACTAAGCGGTTATTAAAAATGGAAGATGGTGTATTTTTACCTGAATACCGCTTGCCTACAGAAGCTGAATGGGAATATGCTGCTTATGGATATAAGAGCCAATCTTTCAATGAGAATATTGACAACAAGAAAATTTATCCTTGGCAAGGCTTAACCACACGTAATACCTATACTGAAAAAGACAAAGGTAAGTTTATGGACAATTTTAAACGTGGCCGTGGTGACTATGCAGGTGTAGCCGGAAGGTTGAACGACCGTTCTTTTATTACCACGCAAGTAAAACCTATTACCAAAAACGATAAAGCGTATTCATTTGCAAACGATTTTGGTTTGTACCACATGGGAGCAAATGTAGCTGAATGGGTTGCAGATGTATATAGACCTATGTCTTTAGAAGATTTCACAGATTTTAATGCCTACAGGGGCAATGTATTCCAAGAATCAAAAGTTGATGCGAGTGGAGCACCTGTTGATAAGGACAGCTTGGGTCGCATGCAAACACAACCCGTGGATCCTGCAAATGCAGCTAACAGGTTGAATTATGATAAAGCCGATAATATTGGTTATAAAGATGAATTAAATTATCAAGCTGGGGAACAAACTTATGATTACTCTGTTAACTCACTACTTACCAATAAAGTACGAGTAGTGAAAGGGGGTTCATGGAATGACCTTGCTTACTATATGGCTCCAGGTACGCGTCGTTATTTAGATGAAGAAAGAGCCATGTGTTGGTTAGGCTTTAGATGTGCGATGATACGCGTAGGCGACCCGATACAGAAGAAAAAATAATCAGACTTAAATTAGGTCTTACAAAAAAGCCGCTTTAAAATTAAAGCGGCTTTTTTGTTTTTATATAGAAGACTTTGCACTAAAACCTTTAATTTTGCACGGCAAATAACCATAATGGTTTTTGCTTATGACACACCAAAAAATATGGGGAGAAGGACTAACATTTGACGATGTTTTGGTTCTCCCAGCATACTCCCAAGTATTGCCCCGCGATGTATCTACTCGCACAAAACTTACCCGTACCATTTCTATCAATGTCCCCATTATCTCTTCGGCAATGGATACAGTTACAGAAAGCCGCTTAGCAATAGCCCTAGCACGTGAAGGCGGACTGGGGATATTACACAAGAATATGAGTATAGAACGACAAGCCGAAGAAGTGCGTAAAGTAAAGCGTAGCGAAAGCGGCATGATACTCGACCCAATTACCCTGCCTATTACAGCCACACTGCATGAAGTACAAAAACTAATGCGTGAAAATAAGATAGGCGGTATTCCCATAGTAGACGGTCATGGCAAACTGCAAGGCATACTTACCAACCGCGATATGCGTTTTGAAAAAAACATGGACAAGATGGTAGAAGAAGTGATGACCAAAGATCGATTGATTACCGCCCCTCTTGGCACTAGTATGCAACAAGCAGAGAGCATACTTCAAGAATACAAAATAGAAAAACTCCCAGTAGTGGACAAAGATGGAAAACTTGCGGGACTTATCACTTACAAAGATATTTTAAATGTGAAACATCACCCCATTTCATGCAAAGATGAACATGGCAGGTTGATGGTGGGTGCAGCCGTTGGGGTAACGCCTGACACGCATGAACGCATTGCTGCATTGGTGAAAGCAAATGTAGATGTAATTATTATTGACACAGCACATGGCCATTCTCAAGGAGTAATTGACGCAGTTAGGGAAGCCAAAAAACAATTTAGCAGCCTGCAAATAATTGCCGGCAACATAGCAACTGCCTCAGCAGCTAAAGCTCTATTAGATACCGGAGTTGACGGTATTAAAGTAGGTGTGGGTCCTGGCAGTATTTGCACCACACGCATTATTGCAGGAATTGGGGTTCCCCAACTTACAGCTATTATGGAAGCCTCGCAAGCAATAAAAGGTAGCGGTGTCCCAATTATTGCCGATGGCGGCATCAGATA
>JAYVCI010000068.1:0-6570 GCA_043750035.1 Chitinophagaceae bacterium | reverse complement strand
TTAAACACAGTTAATTGCATGACATGAGCCGTATGAAGTGAGAGCTTCACGTACGGTTCTGTGAGAGGCTTGGGCTGAAATGCCCTTGCCTACTCGACTCTATAAGAACGGTGACTTTATATAAAGGCCGTTCTTTTGAACGGCGATACTAAAACTAAAAACAAATCCTATATATTTGCACGAAGATGGGAGCATGGTACTCTAAATGGGTGTTAAAAATAAAATTCTTGGAATGAATAAAAAGTGTACTTCATTGACCGGGTTGCATCCGCCGCGGCGGACGTCATTTTATTAATAGTCACCGTTCGTAGAACGGCGACAACGTGAAACAGGACAAAAGGTAAAAAAATGAAAAAACTAATTTATATATCTAAATAATTTACAATTATATGAGAAAAATACTTTTTATTTTATCCTTATTTTTATTTTTTTACTTAGGTTGTAAAAACAATCAAGAAAAAGAAATAAAAATTGAGTATAAAGATTCATCTAATAATAATGTATTTAAAAGCCAATCCGATTTGGAAAATGCAATTTTAGATACCCTATCTAAATTACCTGAATGGATTAAGGCAAATACTTATATTGATTCATTAACACAACATAAACATGGACTGGCTGTAACTACCGAGAAACCCACCCATGAAAACACTGATTATTATTTCAGAGTTGGGTATAATGGTACTGAAAAATTTGAAACCTATTTCCATTTTTACGTAAATCCACAAACATTTGAGATTAAAATAATGGACTTGGTTGATGGTGATATTGTTCCTTTGGATGTATGGAGAAAACGAGAATTGAAAAGAAATAAAGAATAAATATTATATAATATCTACCCCTCAAAAGTACTGTAAAAATAATTCGTCTCGCTCTTAAACTCACCCGCACAGGTATCTACCATTTTATACACCCTTTTAATACCCATTTCATTATATCTTTTATCGAACACTTCATCTTCGGTACAACCCAATAGATAGGCGATCTGTATATCGCAATATCCTTTTTGTTTCATCTCCACCATCAATGCTTCGGGCATATTGTTGATGTGAAATCTTTTGGCTTCTGTCTCTATTAAAACGAGTTCATTAATCTGTTGCAAAAACCAACGATCAATACGTGTTACTTTTTCTATGGTACTAATGGGCACACCCAAACTCATCGCATCTTTTATATGAAACACCCTGTTCCAGCTTGGGTTTGCGAGACTATACATAATATCATCAAGGTTGCGTAATTGTTTGCCATCAGCTCCCAATCCTTGTCTGTTTATTTCCAAACTTTGTAATGCTTTTTGCAATGCTTCTTGAAAATTTCTACCAATTGCCATCACTTCACCTACCGATTTCATTTGCAATCCCAAAGTTTTATTCGCTCCTTTAAATTTATCAAAATTCCAGCGTGGCACTTTCACTATTACATAATCCAAGGCTGGTTCGAAATAAGCTGAAGTAGTTTTTGTAACAGGGTTCATCAATTCATCCAAAGCATAACCAATGGAAAGTTTGCTGGCAATTTTTGCAATGGGATATCCTGTAGCTTTACTGGCCAAAGCAGATGAACGACTAACTCGGGGATTTATTTCAACAGCTATAATACTTTCATCTTCGGGGTTTACGGCAAATTGCACATTGCAACCACCAGAAAAATTACCAATGGAACGCATCATTAATATGGCCATGTCTCGCATCTGTTGAAAACAACTATCACTCAATGTCATGGCTGGGGCAACGGTAATACTGTCTCCGGTATGTATTCCCATCGGGTCAAAATTTTCGATGGTGCATATCACTGCTACATTATCGTTTTGATCTCGCAACAATTCCAACTCATACTCTTTCCAACCCAGTACAGCTCTTTCTACAAGTACTTCGTGCGAAGGACTGGCTTTTAGTCCACGCATCAATGCTGTATCAAATTCTTCTTTATTGTGTACCATTCCACCGCCATATCCGCCAAGTGTATAACTGGGCCTGATAACTAACGGAAATCCGATGCGTTGTGCAATTTCTTTACCTTCCAAAAACGAATTGGCCACCTGGCTTTCGGCAACGCCTATCCCGATATCAATCATCAGTTGGCGAAATTTTTCTCGGTTTTCGGTGGTTTCAATGGCGTGTATGTCAACCCCAATCAACCGCACTTTATACTTTTCCCAGATGCCCAATTCATCTGCTTCCTTGGCAAGGTTCAATGCAGTTTGTCCGCCCATAGTAGGCAATACTGCATCAATGTGATGACTTTCCAAAATCTCTACAATACTTTGTACGGTGAGTGGTTTCAGATATATATGATCGGCCATCACAGGATCCGTCATAATGGTAGCGGGGTTGCTATTGATAAGTGTTACCTCAATCCCTTCTTCTCTCAATGAGCGAGCAGCCTGGGTTCCGCTATAGTCAAACTCGCAAGCTTGACCAATGATAATAGGACCTGAGCCTATTATCAAAATCGATTTTAATGAACTGTCTTTGGGCATTTTTAGTACTTTATATTTTACAATTGTTCCGCCGCGGCGGATTATATTTTGAAATTTGCACATGGTTGGTGTCCTCACCAACCATCACTACTCACTGTTTTCCTCTCTTTCAAAATTAGGCAAAATTAGGATATATATAAATACCATAAGGGGTTGTTGAAAAAGAAATTAATTTGCTAAAGAACAGTTACATCGGTCTTTTTGAATTTTGCAAGAAAATAATTGATTTTTTACAACCACATTCAAGACCCTTACCACCTTTTGGTGCTTAAAACATTCTCCACATTATTTCCACTTTGCGAAGACCCCATGTGGATAATTGAACCTTTAATACATTGGCAAGCCCTGTAATTTTGCGGTAGTTATATCATATATAGTTTTTACACAAATTTCTTAACCTAACAAAACACATGGGCAAAATAATAGCAATAGCCAACCAAAAAGGAGGCGTAGGCAAAACCACCACCGCCATCAACCTAGCCGCCAGCTTAGCTGTGCTCGAGTTCAAAACTTTATTGGTGGATGCAGACCCGCAAGCAAACAGCACTTCGGGCATTGGCTTCGACCCCAAGAATATAAAAGCCGGCTTGTACGAATGTATTATACAAGACCTTTCTGCCCGCGACCTTATCATCAAAACAGAAATAGAATACCTGGATTTGCTCCCCTGTAATATTGATTTGGTAGGTGCCGAGATAGAAATGGTTGACCTGCCCAATCGTGAAAACATGATAAAAAGAGTGCTCAGCAAAATAAAAAATGATTACGATTTTATTTTAATAGATTGCTCTCCTTCCCTTGGTTTGATAACGCTAAACTCCCTTACTGCTGCAGATACAGTTATTATACCCATTCAATGCGAATACTTTGCATTGGACGGCCTGGGCAAATTGTTGAACACAATTAAAATTGTACAAAAAACCACCAATTATCCTTTGCAGATAGAAGGGATGTTGCTCACCATGTACGACCAACGTTTACGTCTTTCGCACCAGGTAGTGGATGAAGTCAAAACACATTTCCAAACATTGGTATTCGATACCATTATACACCGCAATACCAAATTGAGCGAAGCACCTAGTTTCGGCGTGCCTGTAATTAATCACGATATGGACAGCAAAGGCTCTATCAACTATTTGAACTTGGCCCGCGAACTGTTACAAAAAAATGGTATGGCCCGTCAAACCAACGAAGTGTTAAAAGAAGAAATAGAATAGAACAATATCATATTTCTTAATAAAATTTTACACATAAACTATATGTTTAAGATTTATATATTCATAATTTATCATTCATCATTTATCATTGTTTAAAATGTCAACCAAAAGAAACGCACTAGGCAAAGGACTCAGTGCCCTACTCGAAAGCACCTCTACAGATGTTACCACCATGGATGCCCCCGTGCGTGTAGGCTCTGTATCAGAAATTAAAATTGCCGATATTGAAGCAAATCCATTTCAGCCGCGTACCGAATTTGCCCAGGCCGATTTACAAGAACTTGCAGATAGTATTATCGTTCATGGTATTATACAGCCCATCACTGTTAGAAAAATGGGGTATGATAAATACCAAATCATATCGGGCGAACGCCGCACCAGAGCCGCTGTAATGGCAGGTCTTACTACTATTGCAGCCTATATCAGAATTGCTAATGACGAGCAAAGTTTGGAAATGGCTTTGATAGAAAATACGCACCGCAAAGATTTGAATGCTATCGAAATTGCTCTCAGCTACAAAAGATTACTCGATGAATGTAGTTTGAAACAAGAAGAACTCGGAGAAAAAGTTGGGAAAGACAGAACAACAGTAAACAATTATTTGCGTTTGCTTCGCCTGCCCGGAGATATACAAGCAGCTCTTCGTGATGAACGCCTAAGTATGGGACATGCACGTGCCATTATTAATATAGAAGACCCCGAAAAACAAAGGGCCATTTTTGAGGAAATTATAAACGGCAACCTCAGTGTGCGTAAAGTAGAAGAATTGGTACGTGAAAAAGCACCTGCCAAAAAAAATAGCAACTCCACCGTTGCGGCCACGGGTGAGTTTGTATCGGAGTTTGAATCATACCAACACACACTTTCCAAACGTTATAGTTCCATCGTGAATTTTCGCCTCAAACCCAATGGCAAAGGCGAGATTGTGATACCCTTCAATGGCCGTAACGAACTGCAAAGGCTTATCAATTTGCTTGAGAATTAATTACTGAATTTGCCTAGTAAAATATATATATTATATATATTCAGGAGTATGGTGCTCCTGATAATTATTGGCAGTCCTATATATACTTTTGCACAAAAAGATTCTACTGTTAAAAGAGATACTTCTAAGTTTGTCCCCCTCGTAAAACACTCGCCCAAAAAGGCTGCCATCTTATCAGCTATTATTCCAGGTGCCGGGCAAATATATAATGAAAAATATTGGAAGGCCCCACTCGTTTGGGCCATGGTGGGCGGTTCTATTTATTATTTTATATATACCCAACAAATATATATCGACTATAGAAATAACTATAGGGTTCGTGTAGATAATGACCCCAATACTTTCGATAATTATTTATTTCTAACTAAGACCCAACTTTTAGGTCAACGCGATAATGCCCGACAATCGAGGGATTTGTCAATTCTTATTATGGCAATTGCCTATTCATTAAATATAATAGATGCCAATGTGGATGGGCATTTATATAACTTTGATGTGAGCGATAATTTATCACTGAAACTTAAACCGAGTTATTATATAAATCCGATAACTGCCCAATCGGGATTCCAAATGTCCTGTTCGTTGCAATTTAAAAACAAACCTGTATATGGACTCTGATAAATATATGGCCCGCGGCGTATCGTCGCAGAAAGAAGATGTACATGCTGCAATTGCCAAACTTGATAAGGGTTTGTACCCCAAAGCATTTTGCAAAATATTGCCCGATTTATTGGCCAACGATCCCGATTGGTGTAATATTATGCATGCCGATGGTGCGGGTACAAAATCATCATTAGCCTATATATATTGGAAAGAAACAGGCGATCTTTCTGTTTGGCATGGAATCGCACAAGATGCACTCGCCATGAACCTGAACGACCTACTCTGCGTTGGTGCAACAAATGATATTCTAGTTTCGAGTACGATAGGCCGTAACAAAAATTTGATACCGGGCGAAGTAATAAAAGCTATCATTGAAGGTACCGAAAAATGTATTGAAACATTGCAAAATTTAGGCAGCAAAATTTCCCTCACGGGTGGCGAAACTGCCGATGTGGGCGACCTTGTTCGCACTATTATAGTTGATTCCACTGTTACAGCCCGCTTGCCAAGAAAACAAATTATAGATAATGCCAATATAAAACCCGGCTGTGTAATAGTTGGACTATCATCGAGCGGCAAAGCCAGTTACGAGAATCATTATAATGGCGGCATGGGTTCCAATGGACTCACCTCTGCCCGGCATGATGTGTTTGCAAAGTATTATAGTGAAAAATATCCCGAGAGTTTCAACACAACGCTGCCACACAATCTAATATACAGTGGCCAATGCAGCCTCACCGATCAAATTGACACCCCGCTAGGCTCAGTAAATGCAGGCAAACTGGTATTATCGCCCACCCGATTATATACACCTGTTGTAATAAAAGTATTACAAAAACTAGGCGGAAACAATATACAAGGCATGGTGCATTGCAGCGGCGGCGGACAAACAAAAGTACTACACTTTATAGAAAATATACAAGTGGTAAAAGATAATTTATTCCCAGTTCCGCCTTTGTTTTCTTTAATTAAAGAACAAAGTGGTAGCGATGATAAACAATTATACCAAACTTTTAATATGGGACATTTATTAGAGTTTTATGTAGAAGAGCAATACGCACAAACTATTATAGATATTTCACAATCGTTTAATATAGCTGCACAGGTTATTGGTAGATGTGAAGCGAGAGACGGTAAGGGTTTGAGATTGCATGTGGGTGGTGGGGTTGTGGAGTATTGATGTAATACTTAACCCAACTTGCATCTAACCATCGTCAATTTCCTGTAAACAGTAGCTTTTACTTTTTTTGAGTTCCGATTTGTGTACTACGGATTTTCGTTTTACA
>JAYVCI010000067.1:0-2313 GCA_043750035.1 Chitinophagaceae bacterium | reverse complement strand
TTGACAACTTTGCTATCGTCGACGATAGCAAAGTTGTCAAATCTAACAGGCAACAAATGTAAAAAGGAAATCGGGTAGTGCAAGCCTTACCACTAAAATAGATACGCTTTCAAGAAAGTATCCAGTTCAGGATTGCCGGAGTTCATAATTTGCTTGTTGTTTCCCTGCCACCACATCACGCCTTTGTGGATAAAGGATATGCTGTCGCCCAAGTCCATTACTGTTTTCATATCGTGCGAGTTGATGATAGTGGTAATTTTAAACTCGTAGGTAATTTCTTTGATCAGTTCGTCAATTACTCTTGAGGTTAAAGGATCGAGGCCTGAGTTGGGCTCGTCGCAAAACAAATACTCTGGGTTTAGGGCAATGGCACGGGCAATGCCCACCCTTTTTTTCATCCCGCCTGAAATTTCGGAGGGGAATTTTTTGTTTGCGTTTTCTAAGTGAACGCATTTCAGGCAAAAGTTTATGCGGTCCAATTGTTCGCTCTTGCTCATTTTCGAGAACATCTTCAAGGGAAAACCCACATTTTCTTCCACACTTAACGAATCGAACAAAGCCGCACCTTGGAAAAGCATACCTATTTCGCGTCTAATTTCTTTTTTGGCCTCATAATCCAGATTGGCAAAATCACGGTTATCATATAGTATCTCACCTTTGTCAATATTAACTAGACCCACCAAGCATTTCATCAATACCGATTTGCCGCTGCCGCTTGCCCCAATCACCAAGTTTGTTTTTCCTTTTTCGAACACCGCCGACACATTATCCAATACCAATTTGCCGCTATAGCTTTTGGATACATTTTTTATTTCAATCATTTTGCCTTTCCTAATTTTAAAAACATTATTCTGAAAGCAACATTTGAGCTAATATAAAATCGGAAAACAAAATCCCTACACAGCTATATACTACAGCCTTGGTACTTGAGCGGCCCACTTCCAAAGCACCGCCACGGGTATAGTAACCATGATAACTAGAGATAGAAGTGATAAGGAAAGCAAAGGTGATGGTTTTGATAAAAGAAAACACCACAGTGAATCCGCGAAAATCGTCAACAATGCCTTGGGTAAAATCTCGTGGCGTAATTGCTCCGCCCATTACGCCTGCCCAGTATCCGCCTAAAATGCCCAAAGCCATGGCTACTATTATTAGTAAAGGAATTACAAAAAGACCGGCTACTATTTTGGGCAATACCAAGTATGATGAAGAGTTTACACCCATCACATCAAGGGCATCAATTTGTTCGCTCACGCTCATGTTGCCCAGTTCCGATGCAATGTTTGCACCCACCTTTCCGGCCAGTACCAAGCAGGTAATAGTTGGGGCAAGTTCTAGTATAGTTGAGTCACGCAGAATGGTAGATATAATACTCCGTGGTACCAGGCCCGATACCAATTGATAAGCTGTTTGCACCGTGGTAACCGCACCCACGCTCAACGATATAGCAGCAACAATGCCCAAAGAACCAACGCCTATGGCGGTCATTTCATGCAAGGTGCGTTCCCAGAAAACGGAGAACCTTTCTGGTCTGCTAAAAAGACCGCGTACAAAAAGGGTGTACCTGCCTACCGATGTAAATATATTCATATTTTAAGGCTGCGAAATTAGGGCAAATAGGATTGGGGATTTTGAGAAAATATGTGATTGAAGTGGTGTCAGGTGGAAACACCCTACAGCACAGAATCTCGACCTTCCAAAGTCTCGGAATTGGATGCCAGCTTCTGTCCCGCACGCGGCTAACGCAGTCAAACAGCTATTATATGTAATAATTGAAATTAATATAATTTCTAAAATAATAATTTGGAATCACAACCCTTTTCCATTACGTTTGCAATTCCAAAGTTCTTATATCAAGCTATCAATATAGCATTTCTTCTGTCGTTTCTCTAACACGAATTCTGCAACAGTTCATATTATCAAGAGCAAACGAGCATGAGGGGATGCACCCTGCAACGGGGTGTGTTCTTTCTTGTCTTGTTCTTGATAGGTGCGTTGCAGCACCCGTGTTAGGCATGTACTAGAGGCTCACACCCTTTTGTATTATATATAGGCGAAAACAACTATTAAAAACAAACTTAAAACCCAAAACAGTGAACCCTAACAACTTTTTCAGCTTTATAAATTATGCGGGCTTTGGCTTTGCCAAACTATCTTTTCTATATTCTATATCATCATTAAAACTAATAATAACATGAAAAAACAAATATTATTTAGGGTCTGCTCATAAACTCACAACACATCTTGGTTGAATAAAAATATAAACAATACAGCTTATCCATTGATGGATTTTATAGGTGCATAGCTGTGCCA
>JAYVCI010000066.1:0-2838 GCA_043750035.1 Chitinophagaceae bacterium | reverse complement strand
TACAAACTCCACAACATCAAAAAACGGGACTTATTACTGCAAAGCAATATTAGCGGGCTGCCCAAGCAAGGACAGTAGCACAACCGTTACCGTAAAAGTTAAGCCCACATCAGCAAAAGTTTCAAGCAAGGGTTCTGTCTGCGAGGGGGACACCATAAAACTAACAGCTAGCACCAGTAACTCCGGTGTTTCATTTTCATGGACAGGGCCAAATAGTTACGCCTCGTCGTCGCAAAACCCAACCATATTAAACGCAGGAAAAGCAGACTCCGGAATGTATTTCTGTATATTCAGTGTTAACGGCTGCGATGTAAAAGATTCGATGGCCATAATAGTAAACACTACCCCAAAAGACCCAACTGTGGCATCGAACAGCCCTGTGTGCGAGGGACAGGATATTAGCCTAACAGCCAGCAGTGCCACATCGGGTGTATCGTATTCATGGACGGGGCCGAACAGCTATACTTCCTCAGCCCAGAACCCGACAATTACAAACTCCACAACATCAAAAAACGGGACTTATTACTGCAAGGCAATACTGGGAAGCTGCCAAAGCAAGGACAGCAGCACCAGTGTTACCGTTAATCCAATACCAACACCGCCTCAAATTTCGAGTAACAGCCCCCTTTGTCTAGGAAAAACATTGAAACTAACTGCAAAAACTATTACAAATGCGACTTATAAATGGAGTGGGCCAACTTTTTCTTCCTCAAATCAAAATGATTCTATACCTAATGTTTTAGCTACCCATACTGGCAGTTATAAATGTAGAATAACTATTAACGGATGCGAAAGCAGTGATTCGACAATCAATGTAGTAACAACCATTAAACCTACTGCATTTGTAACAATTAATGGATCTGTACCTTTTTGTCCAGGTGATTCTGTAATGCTAAATGCTACTAAAGGGGATGCCTATTTATGGACGCCGGGCGGAGAAACAACACCCTATATATATGCAAAAACACAAGGGTATTATTTCTGTAAGGTAACTAAACCGAATGGGTGCCTAGGCACAGCTGATGGCGACACTAGCGTAAAAGTCTACCCTAAGCCAGCTATCCCAACAATTACATTAAGTGGTGATACTTTAACTTCATCAACTGCATTTTTATATCAATGGTATATTGGAAGTAATCCTCTAAGTGGTGAAACTAACAAAATATTTAAAGTTTTACAAAATGGAACATATAAGGTTAAAACAACTGATATGAATGGCTGCACTGAATTTTCGAACTCTATTATAGTTATAGTTGGTTTAGGTATATCGGAAAGTAATAGTCAGAATTATATTAAAGTGTTTCCAAACCCTACTTCCAATAGTTTTACTATACAATATTCTTCGCAACGAAAAGAAGAACTCACTATATATAATATATTGGGAGAGCAAGTATATAAAGATAACTGGCTGCTAGGCCAAATGCAAAAAAGCATAGATGTTTCTACTTTCTCTAAAGGTATGTATATAATAAAACTTGGAGGTGCGGTACAAAAGATAATAAAAGAGTAAAAATATTTTAACTTTACAATTGAGCTCTTTCTTAATGCACATCGTCATTGCTGACGATGTGCTAAGAAAGAGCTCTAATATATATAAATTTGCAAGGCCAATGCAGTACCGCCTACCAAAACAAATTGTTCCAGATAGTTTTTCTGCATCAATTCTTTTAATACTGCCAGTGTGATGGGTTCGACTGTTTCTGTGTGAAGCATCTAAAATCTTTTATTGGTACATCAAAATAAGCACTGCAAAAATGCAGCAAGCGATTATCCATATAACGCAAATTCATTGCTACACTTTTTATTTTCGGTTTGCCATAACAGGCTTTTATAATATTCCAATCCTCCATAGTCCCCCTGTTTAATACACGCTCTATAATATATGGTGCATGTTTTTGAGAATCAATCGATGCTATATCTACATCCCAAAAAAGGGTTTTGGACAATCCTAATATAGTATCCCTGTTGGCTTCCATTTCAATTACAAAAATAGGAATGTTTTGTTTAAAATGGTTTAGTATATTTCCATTTGTGTGGAGTCAGGTGTTTCCAACTGACGCCATACAAAAAAAGCAGCCCCAAAAGAACTGCTTTCTATATACTAAAAAAATTAAGTTTTGCTTTAAGCCAGAACAACAATCTTATTGTCCAGCATCTCTACAATGCCTCCTTTTATTTCAAAATTCTGGTTGCCTTCCTTGCTTCTCACTTTTAGTGTTCCTGCTTTCAAACGGGCAACTATTGGTGCGTGATTATTGAGTATTTCAAAAGTACCGGCACTGCCTGGCAGTATCACACTTTCCACCTCACCACTGAAGAGGGATTTATCGGGAGTTAATATTTCTAATGTCATTTACGATTTACGATTTACGATTTACGATTTACGATTTGCGATTTGCGATTTACGATTTACGATTTACGATTTGCGATTTGCGATTTGCGATTTACGATTTACGATTTACGATTTACGATTTACGATTTACGATTTACGATTTGGCTGACGCCTGATTATTTTTTGTCATGCTGAGTTTTCGACCGTCCGTGGTTGGTGTCCCCACCAACCACAAGGGAGACCAAATTACTTCGCTTCTTCCATTAATTTTTTACCTTTTTCAATCGCAGCTTCAATAGTACCTACCAAGTTGAATGCTGCTTCTGGGTATTCGTCCACTTCGCCATCCATAATCATATTGAAACCTTTAATAGTGTCTTCAATTGAAACCAATACCCCTGGGAGTCCAGTAAACTGTGAGGCCACAAAGAAAGGTTGTGATAAGAAACGTTCTACACGTCTTGCTCTTCCAACAGTTAATCTATCTTCTTCAGATAACTCATCTA
>JAYVCI010000065.1:0-8502 GCA_043750035.1 Chitinophagaceae bacterium | reverse complement strand
AGACATTTTAAGTTTTGAGGTTACTCATCAACAACTTTAATTTATAAATCCTCATACACGCTTCCCTAAAAGGGTTCGACATTAGGCCCCTACGGGCTACACTAAAAAAAGACCGCCAAAATTGGTGGTCTTTTTTATCTTAAACACTTCTAAATCCCTCCAACATTAATCATTATATAGTTATACCGAAACTGTATTTGTATAAGGCCAATAAATAAATAACATTGGTATTATTTGTTCGTCATTCTCACCCCAGCACAAACATCTCCTTCAACTCTTTATTACTCATATTTCCTATCCAATTTTCGCCTGTGGCCACGGTCATGTTTGCTAGGTTCTTTTTGTTTTGGATCATCTCATTTATTTTTTCTTCAAATGTACCCTTGGTAATAAAGCGATGGACCATCACATTGCTTTTTTGCCCTATCCTATATGCCCTGTCAGTCGCCTGGGCTTCTACTGCGGGATTCCACCAAAGATCGTAGTGTATTACATGGTTGGCGGCAGTTAAATTTAATCCTGTACCAGCAGCTTTAAGTGATAATATGAAAATCTTATCTGCTCGGTCATTTTGAAATCCATCAACCATTTCTTTCCTCTGTTTTAGGCTGCACCCGCCATGATAAAATAATGGTTCTTCTTTGAAACGTTCTTTTATAAAGTATTTCAAAAGTTTACCCATCTCAGCAAATTGCGTAAAAATTAATACTTTTTCATTAGCAGCTACTATGCTTTCAAGTTTATCAAACAGCATTTCCAATTTGCCCGACATGGAAGCATCCATTACATTGTTTTTGAGATACTGTGTGGGATGATTACATATTTGTTTTAATGCCAGTATCATTTGCAAAACAAGACCTTGCCTTACAAATAATGACTTTTGATCTGATTTGGTAATCCCCTCGATGTCCTCCATCGCTTTTTGCAGGGTTTTCTCATATAATCCAGCTTGCTCTTTAGCCAAAGTACCATAACAATCCATTTCAATTTTATCAGGCAAATCGCTAATAATTGTTTTATCTGATTTGAGTCTTCGCATTAAAAATGGAGCTGAAATAGTTTTGAGTTTTTCAGCAACATGCATATCATTCAAATTCTGTACAGGTATTGAAAAATTTTCATTAAAATCTTTGGCACTGCCCAAGAATCCTTTATTACAAAAATCCATAATACTCCACAGTTCGCTCAACCTGTTTTCTACGGGTGTTCCACTCATAGCTATATAAGTATGTGCAGTAATACTTTTTACGGCCTTGGTTTGTGCGGTTTCAGGATTTTTTATGTTTTGTGCTTCGTCAGTTACCAAAGCGTACCACTTCATTTTTTTCAATGTTTCTGCATCACGACGAGCAACACCGTAAGAAGTAAGCATAACATCATAGTCTTCTCCAATCTTTATTTTACGACTTGCACCATGGTGTACAATGTATCTGAGTGTGGGAGCAAATTTTTCTATTTCTGCCTGCCAATTGCTAAGCAGCCCTGTTGGAGCAATTACCAATACTTTTTCGTTTTCTATAAATCCGTTTTCTTTGAATTTGAGCAGTGCAGTAATTACTTGCAATGTTTTACCAAGGCCCATATCGTCTGCCAAAATACTTCCAAATCCTATTTGCGTATTGCGGTACAACCATGAATAGCCTCGGTGTTGGTAAGGCCTCAACGTGGCTTGAATATGTAGCGGGAGCGGCATTTCTTGCTGCTCGGTAAGTTCTTTAATCAGTTTTCTTACTTCGTCGGTTATATGTATTCTCGAACCTTCATATTCATTGCTCAATGCGGCACGAAGCATATCGAATGACGAAAGCGATTTGGAAGAGGTAAAATGTTTGTGCAGTTTTTCCAGTTCGGCTGAATTTACATATATATAATTTGACTTATATTTGATTAACCCTTCAGAGTTTTTTACCAATTTCAAAAATTCTTTCTCATCCAGCAAATGGTCGCCAATTGCTACCTGCCAATCGAAATCGAGTAACTTGTCCAATCGGAAAAAAGATTTAAGACCGGTTGCTTTTCTTTTAAGTTTTATCGATGCTTTTGGTTTCAGAATATGCTGTAGCGATTTGGGTAATAATATATCTACATCCAATAATTGTATTACAGGAATCATCTGCAGCAGGAAAGGTGCAAAACCATTCAGGTCAAATAAAATGGGCGTTTTTCCTTTGCTATTTATATAAGTATCTAACCCGCCTATAAGAGACGATAATTGTGATAGCGACTGCAACATATCAAACCGTTTCGTATCGAATTTTTTATTCGTAAGCACTTCTTCTAGTGAAACCGATTTGCTTAAAGGATTTGATGTTTCTTTAATATCAATAAATAAACAAAAACGCTCCCCCGCTAATTCTTCAACCACTATCGAAGGTTTATACTTACCCTTGTTTATATAATATTTTTGCAGCCATTGGTGAATCCCGCCGCTTAATGCCTGTTGGCCTGGCTCGTTAAAACCATATTGGAATGGAGAAAAAAACAAACTACAAAAAATATCACTCTTATCTACCGCACTGGTTTTATATATCAATTTATCTAGCAGAAGTGACAATATATTCAATGATATCTGCGTATGAAGTGGCTTTTGTACTTTGCCTTCATTATAGAACAACAAATCAGGAGTGAGCATATTGTCTAATTGCTCCAATAGTCGATTTACTTCTTTGCTTAATGTGGCAGGCAACCATCTTATAATATACTTCTTGTTATCTAGCTTTATCATTTGCGGAATCACAGCTCCATTTGCCAGCAGGCTCATGGCTAAGGACACACAATTTTTCAAAGCAGCTACCGATGGTTGGTAATGTGCTATATATGCTTGGGGGATATGCCACAATTCAGCAATAATTGCATCTATTGTTGTTTTATTATATTGGTTATCCAGAACAACATGTAAAGTATTGCTATCATCAATAGAAAATGCAAGTTTGGTATGCGGATTAATTATAGAATTTTCATCACCAACTGGATTTTCTGTCCGCTTTCTGCTCACAAAAAATTCATCAATACTAATCTTGTCTTGAAAAACACGTTGGGCATTACGAACAGATTTTCTTAAATGTGTGGCATACTTCTCTTTAAAATTTCCAGCAAGTTGGTAAAAAACAGGTTTATCGGGAAGTAGTTCAATAAGCGGTTCATGTATTGGCGTTAAAGCTGACAAATCGAGCTTCTGATATGCGGCAGCTTCGTTTTCAGGAGTAATTAATTTCGTTGGAGATTTTTTACCTGGGGCTGAAAAAGAAAACAGATCATTAAGAACCGGGATTTCAGTTGTTCCTGTGGGCTGTATATATATGTTTTCTCTTTTCAGTTCTTTGGGTAAGTCAAGTTTATGAAGTTCAAAAACCAGAAATGGGTTATTGTCAATCTCGGCACTAATCTTATATATAACTGATGCCAAATGCTTGCAGGGCACGGCCCAATCAGGGCAATTGCACTGCATTTTAAAATCAGTCCATTGCTTTGGAAATACTTTGAGGCCTGCCTGTTCAGCCAATAGAAGCAATTCGGGGTCAAGTTCCCTGTTGAGTAGTTTTGATATAATTACCGGTTTTTGTGCCAAGGTTTTGATGAGCTTTTTTATTTCAGGGTCAAAAAAAGGTGGAAGAATAATAGTTACTTCATAAGGTGTGGCCCTACTCCCAGCCACCTTTGCCATAATGTTGTTCTCATTGAATTCAACACTTATTACAGCACCCTTATTTGCATACGATTTGCCCCGGGGCAACCTGTTGCTATAGTCAATATTTGAAAGTGAATTGAGCCACTGCTCTCCCCACCAAGTTTTTCCGAACTGATTGGACATAATCTGAATTGATAAGCTGCAATATTAACACGTTTGTAACGGTGTCCCCAAATATTTATTCCACCAATTTGTGAACGGTAGTTTTTTTACTTTTAGATTCTTTAATTCCCTAATTTCGCCCACTATATGTCTAACATCTTTTTACGTGCAATAACCGGGAGCCTGTTTGTGGCCCTAATGGTTGCTTCTACGCAGTGGCCTTGGTTGTTTGATGTTTTGTGTTTAGTTTTCCCTGCCTTGTGCGTGTGGGAACTTATGAGGATGTTTGGATATAAGATATGGGTTTCAATTATTACAGTGTTATTGGTTTCATTTATTTCTACCAGTTACTTAGAATACATCATCCAAATCGAAATGACCTTTTATTGGATTGCATTGGTATTGATAGGAGTACTAATTTTCTCAAATATTAAAAAGAAAGGCAATAGCAATACTGCCATCACTTTTTTAGGTCTATTATATATTATCATTAGTTTTTATTGTTATTTCCATTTGAGTTATGTATCGACTATACGCAATGTTGCTGGCGAGACAAGATCGGTTTTAATACTCCCCATGCTAATCTTTATCTGGACCAACGATTCCTTTGCGTATTTGATTGGCAGAAAGATTGGCAAAACACCATTAGCCCCAAGTATATCGCCAAAGAAAACCATTGAAGGAACTTTGGGCGGGCTAGTGTATACAATACTCGTAGCCATCCTGCTCAAATATATATATGTAATTCCCGAAGGAAATTGGTTTTATGTATGGGCCTTACTGGTAAGCGTATCAGCCACAGTGGGTGATTTGTTAGAATCAAAAGTAAAACGTATTGCGGGTGTTAAAGATTCTGGCAACTTGCTACCAGGCCACGGTGGTTTCTTGGACAGGCTTGATGCGATGTTGTTGTGTAGTATCGTATCCTTCCTGTTTTTCAAGTTTGTGCCTTTATTCTGAATAACTTTCAAAAATAGGAGTTGGATTTGTGGGTAATTTTGCAGCGTGTTCCTGTCATCCCGTCGTGGTTGGTGGGAACACCACAACTGTTCGGCAGGTTTAACTCGGCCTAATATTACGTCCCTACGGGACTTTTGTCAGCGGGGGCATTGTATTTTACCGATATTACGTCCCATAGAACGTAATATCGGCAAAAAATAGTGGGCGATTGAGGGAGTCCCATAGGGACGTAATATCGGTAGAAAAAACAGCGGGCGATTGAGTAAGTCCCGTAGGGACGAAATATTGAATGTTCCGAACAGTTATGGAAAGATACCACAGAACTATTATACAATTATGAATGTAAAAATACAAAGAGCATTAATTTCAGTTTATTATAAAGATGGGCTTGAACCCATCGTGAAAAGACTACACGAGCTGGGCGTAGAAATATGCAGCACCGGCGGCACACAAACATTTGTGGAAGCCATGGGAATTCCGGTAACGATGGTGGAGACGCTTACAGGTTATCCTTCCATTTTGGGTGGACGTGTGAAGACTTTGCATCCTAACGTGTTTGGGGGGATTTTGGGAAGACGGGATAATGAAACCGACATCCAAGAAATGGAGCAACATGATATCAAACCCATCGATTTAATTATCGTGGATTTATATCCTTTTGAAGAAACATTGGCATCGGGTGCGAGTGAGGCCGATATAATAGAAAAAATTGATATTGGTGGTGTGTCACTGATAAGAGCGGCTGCTAAAAATTTCCAGCATACTATTATAGTTTCCAGTAAAAATGATTATAGTGATTTGTTGGATATATTAAATACCGAACACGGAAGTTCGAGTATTACACAACGCAAAGAATTTGCCAAGCGTGCTTTCTATACCACCAATCATTATGATGGTGCGATATTCAAATATTTTAATCACGAACCATTACAATATTTTAGCGAAAGCTATAACAACCCTTTCTCCATGCGTTATGGTGAAAACCCGCATCAAAAGGCAGCATTTTTTGGAAACATCAATGATATATTTGAACAAATACAGGGCAAAGAAATTAGTTATAATAATATAGTGGATGCTGAAGCTGCGGTTGATTTATTGGCTGAGTTTATGGAACCTGCCTGTATTATCATAAAACATACCAACCCCTGTGGAACTGCTGTGAGAGCAAATGCTTTGGATGCATGGAAGACTGCCTTGGCTGGCGATCCTGTCTCTGCTTTTGGTGGTATTATAGCTATTAATAGAGAAATAGATGAAGCCCTTGCCAAAGAAATTGATACGATATTTTTTGAAATATTAATTGCCCCTAGTTTTACCCAAGAAGCTATAGCAATATTTGCTGCCAAAAAGAACAGAACTTTATTAAAACTCAAAGATTTTGAACGTGGACAATGGCAATATAAATCTGTATTGAATGGGGTATTGGTTCAACATAAAGATAACAAACAAGAGCAAGAATCTGAACTCAATTATATAACAACAACTAAACCTTCTGCTGCACAAATTGAAGATTTACTATTTGCCAACCGTTTGGTAAAAAATGCCAAATCAAACACTATAATACTTGCCAAAAACAAACAACTCCTCGGCCTCGGCTGCGGCATGACTTCCCGCATTGATGCCCTAAAACATGCCCTCAACAAAGCAAACGAATTTGGCATGGACCTAAACGGATCCGTAATGGCCAGCGATGCCTTCTTCCCCTTCCCCGATTGTGTGGAACTAGCCCACCAACATGGCATAGCCGCTATTATACAACCCGGAGGAAGTATTAAAGACCAGTTATCTATTGACTATTGCAATACCCACAATTTGCCGATGGTGATTACGGGGTTTAGGCATTTTAAGCATTAGGGGCATTGGTAGATTTGACAACTTTGCCTGCGGCGACGCGGGCAAAGTTGTCAAATCTAACACGGAATATACAGCGTTGCTTCCATTCTGCGAACATAACTGTAAGGAAACAACTCGGTTCAGACAGAATAAAATTGCCAGAATTCCAACGAAATAAATGCCACCATAGAAATTGCTCCCCAACATTTATCTTCGCATCCTAATAGCCTCCGACCCCAAATCCCGAATCCTAAATCCCATATCCCATAAAATGAAAGACTACAAAAAATATTATATTATACCTGCCCCACCTGAGGAAGTTTATCTAGCTTTAACACAGGAAGCCACTATACAATTATGGACTGGCGAAGTAGCAGAAATGCGTACGGATATTGATTCTGAATTTTCGTTATGGGAAGGAAGTATTACAGGGAAAAATTTGGAATTTGAAGAAGGTAGAAAACTCGTTCAGCAATGGTATTTTGGTGAACAAACAGAACCCTCAATAGTAACTATTATATTACACCCCGATAAAAATGGAACTTCTGCTGAGCTAAAGCATACCAATATCCCCGATGAAGATTATGATAATATAGTGGAGGGGTGGAACGAAAATTATTTTGGGGAGTTGCAGGAGTTTTATGAAGAATAGTGATATATGTAAATCCCCTCTCCACACGGAGAGAGGTGACGAGCGGAGCAACATCGGGGGCGAGGTGCTACATATCCTTCACCGACCCAAAACCTATTATATCTTTAAACACCCCTTCGTTGTCCAACTGATTTGCTTTTACAATACTTCGGTTGCCGTATTGCTCTTTTATTTGATACATGGTTTTTCGTAATTTATTTTTCTGGGCATCGTTGTTGAACATATCCAGTTGCAAAGCATCTTCTCCCACAAATTTCCCTACTGTAATACTGAGTGCAGAAACTTGATTATTGAGTATGGGTTCATAAGCAGTTTCGGCACGTTTCATTAGTTCGTGGATATGCATATACAAATCTGTTCCATCTTGAAGGGGCTGCGATAAATGTATATATTGTTTCCATCCGGGTGTTTCCAAATAGTTTATATATACACCCATTTCACGTGCATATAAACCTTTGCCCACCATACGTTTCTCCAAAGTATCGCATTGCGATATTAATATATCATGCAGCGTTTGTATATCTTTTCTTTGTTCGCCACTTACATGTCGCATGGCTTGCATTTGTTTGTAGTCGCTGTTGTTTAAATCGATGGGGGCATCTCTGAAATTCAGACGTTCGTGCCAATATAAACCAACGATTCCTTTGCACGCGGCTTTCAATAATTGTGGATTTGCATGACGAATTTGCAAAGGTGTATGTATGCCCGCATCCATAAAACGTTCCGCCATTCCACGTGCAATGCCGGGCAAATCGGTGAGTTTTAATTTGGCTAATTTCTCATCAATGTTTTCATGATTGATAGTTACCAATCCGTCAATTTTTTGCAGCGTGGTTGCAAGTTTGGCCAAGAACGCATTGGGTGCAATACCAATAGAACATTTGAGCCAATCGCCCACTTCTTTATATATATCTTTTTTTATTTGGTGTGCTAAATCTTCTGGATTTTTATATACCAAATGATAACCCGTTAAATTTACAATCGCCTCATCAATACTTTTGGGTATTACATTGTCACTATATTTCCGCAGCACTTTCATTATACCGATATGATAATCACGATAGCGTTGTGGATGTGTTTCTATAGGCACAAGGTCGGGGCATACGGCCATGGCATCATATAAACGCATACCGCCTTTTACCCCTTTATCTTTTGCCTCTCGTGAAGCTGCAATCACACAACCGTTTCTGCCTGTATATACACAAACACCTACGGGACGACCACGCAAGTAGTAGTTTGCCTGTTGTTCGCAACTAGCAAAAAAGCT
>JAYVCI010000064.1:0-4603 GCA_043750035.1 Chitinophagaceae bacterium | reverse complement strand
TTAACACAACCATTTGTTCCTGTTACAGCAAATTTATTATTGATGCGTTTAATGGGAAAGAAATACGCAGGAAAGTAATTGAAAGAAAGCGTGTCTTTATCACTACAAAAACCTCTATACCTAACATTGCAACTAATGCCATTTATATCCGGATATTCTATATAACTTAGGCAATGGCTGCTAGAACTTGAATCTGACAAGAAAAAATACATCTTATTGTCAGGGGTCAACTGAATGCCCTGCCCCATATAATAATATGGATATTGAGATTTGATTGAATAAACGGTTTTTTTTGTATTGCTTATACCTGAGCTGTAGGTACTAAACTGATTGATAGAATACAGATACGAAGTGTCTGCCTCTGTGATAAGTTGGTAGATAATACTGTCATTAGCAGAAAAGCAATAGAATGCAGAATAATTACCCTTATATATGCTCTTTGTAAACAAAACCCTTTCATTTGAGCATTTGCCAGTTTTATTATCAAAATCATATATATAGTTCCTGTTTGTGCTTGTAGGCTGCACCATGCCATTTGTAGCTGGAGCTATTACTAATTTTCCATTGTTAGAAAACCTCATATAAGGGTCAGCATTTCTGCCTGTCATTTTACTGGATACGGCTGTTGTATCAATGCCATTTTTGGTTACCAGAAAAGCATTTACAGTATATAGATTTGATTTTATCAATAACCAGTAATCTGTATCATTGGCATGTTTTACAAACCCAACACTATATATACATGAATCTATTATTTTATGTACTGTAGTATCCATATCGCCACGCCCACTATCAAGTCGCATATCAATATTAAAGTAATGGCCATAACATTGGTTTTTCGATCTAAAATAATAAAATGCTGAATCATCACCTGGTTTTGGAATCAACAAATTAAAGTAAGCATAGGTTGTAGGTATATTATTAAATAATTGGTTATCGGCATTGTATATACGATAATTCTGTGTATATAATTGCAGGTTGCCACCGCAGTCAGATATAGTCTGAGCATGTCCACAGCAGGGGCGGGCTTTTTTAAACAGGGTGGGTGGGCTGGTACTAAAATTTAACCCTACCGCCACCGAAGATGATGTCCAGTTATTGCCCCTTTGCGAATACACGGTATTATTGCACAAAAGAAGCAAGCCTAATAATAGGCTAAATATATAGTTATTGAAACACATTAGCGGACAATACTTATCTTGTGGGTATAATTGTGCCCCGCTTTTAATTCGGTGATATAAAATAAATGCAGGTTTCGATAGCTATCGGGATGCAACCCGGGAAACCTAATAATATCTGTCTTATAAAACATACCGTTTTTCATGTTGTTATAATGAAGTGCTTTTAAAAGGTGGGTACAATAAGGCAAAGGTTGCAATAAATAAAACAATACACCGCATTACCTTATCGGCATCAAAGGAAATGAAAAAAAACCAAAAAAAAGAATTTATTTTAAAAAACCAAAAAATCTCCTGGGTGGTTTTTTTGATTATACCGAAACTGTATCTGTATTATTTATAGCAGTCCTTTTTTTACAATAAAAAAAGCTACCCAATATGGATAGCTTTAATACTATAATTATAATATTTAGTTATTTCCTGTCTCCAAACAAATTGAGCAAGGCCAAAAATATATTGATAAAATCAAGATAGATATTCATAGATGCAAGTATTGATAATTTAGCTGTAGACTCAGTGCCTGCTTCCACCCTCATGCCCAGTTCTTTTATCTTTTGTACATCGTAAGCCGTAAGTCCGGTAAATACAATTACGGAGATAAAACTGATAACAAGGCTCATTCCGTGGCTTCCTACAAAAATATTAATTACAGATGCTATAATAATTCCAATCAAAGCCATCATAAGTAGAGAACCTAGTTTTGTTAAATCAGTTTTAGTGGTGTAACCTAACACGGCCATCGCCCCAAACATCCCCGAGCTAATCAAAAATATTTGAAAGATACTACCCAGTTTGTATATTAAAAATATAAAACTTAGACTCATGCCCATTGCCACTGAAAATAATGTAAACAGAATTAATAAAACTGAAAACGATAAACGTTCGCGGGCGATGTTCATAATAAGGACCAAACCTATCGGGGCAAACATTACTATATAGCCCAGTCCTGTTATGCCTGTTTGACGTGAACCCAGGTATTCCATTAAAGATTCATCGGTACCGAAAAGGTAGGCCAAAGCACCAGAGATGCCCAGTGCAAAAGCCATCCACGAAAATACATTGGCCACAAAAGTTTTTGGGATAGCACCCGTTTCTACAATGTTACGAGAGCTACCGGAATTGAATTGAATTTGATTTTCCATTTTTAATTATTGATTTATGAGTTTGAATGATGATAACAAATCTGCCGCCAAAGGTAGGTAATATGACAGATTTTCAAAAATTAAAAAAGGGGTAAGGAATATAAGGAATAAGGGATAAGGAGTAAGGAGTAAGGAGGCTGACGCCAACCAACGGAAGCAACAAAGCGTTAGCTCCTTACCCCTTACTCCTTACCCCTTTTACCCCTTATCCCTTATATTTGTTGCATGAAAATCAAGTTATTTTTGATGTTAGTCGCTGCGGCCTTGGTATTTGGCCTCGCTAAATTTCCTGTAAATAAAATTAGTTTTTCCACCTCAGATGGGATGGAAGAAGACCAAAATGCCCGTAATAAATGGATGCTTGAAATGCTGGCCGACCCCGCCACTGGCCGAATTCCCGATGGGATACGGAATAAAGAACTCGCATTTGCAGCCACACTCCCTATTGCAAACACCTCGTATAAAACGGGCAGCAACTATTGGCAAAATATTGGGCCTTGGAATGTGGGTGGGCGAACCCGTGCACTTGCAGTTGATATCAATAACGAGAATATTATATTGGCAGCAGGCGTAAGCGGGGGAATTTGGAAAAGCACCGATGGCGGCAAAGTTTGGATACGAAAAACCAAATCAGACCAATTGCCCAATGTTACTTGTATATCGCAAAACCCTCAAAAACCAAATATTTGGTGGGCAGGCACGGGTGAATATATTGGCAACAGTGCATCGGGAGGAGGTTCATTTTTTTTAGGAAATGGATTATATAAAAGCACTGATGGCGGAGAAACCTGGCAAACGGTAACTGCGAGTGCATCGAATACACCAAACAGTTTTGATAAAAATATGGACATGATTTTAAATGTGTTTCATAACCCCACCGATACTTCCGACCATGTTTATTTGGCAACTTATGGCAATATATATAAAAGCATTAATGGGGGCAAAAACTTTTCTTTTATTCGGGGTGGCACTACCGGCAATGGCAACAGTTCAGAATATACCGATATTGCTATTACTTCCAAAGGTATTATATATGCTGTGTTAAGCAGCAATGGCCCGCAGAAAGGCATTTGGCGTAGCACTGACAATGGTAAAACTTGGGCAAATATCACCCCTGTATCTTTTTATAATCAATACGATAGAATAGCTATTGGCATTTCCCCATCGGACGAGAATCAAGTATATTTTGTGATGCATACTGACAAGGAGGGCAAAAAGACCGTTAACTTTAAAGGCGAAGCAGAGTATAATGGTTTTTGGAAATACACATACATAAGTGGCGATGGCACAGGTGCAGGTGGGGTGTGGGAAGACCGTTCTGCCAATTTGCCAGAGTTGGGTGGAGCATTTGGCAACTTCAATACCCAAGGTGGCTACGATTTATATGTGCGGGTGAAACCCGATGATGCCAACATGGTTTTTATCGGTTGCAATAATTTGTGGCGTAGCAGTGATGGTTTTAAAACTGCAAACAATACATCACCGGTTGGTGGTTATGATATAAAATCAACCCTGCCCGATTATAAACTATATCCCAATCACCACCCCGACCAGCACAATTGGCTGTTCTTGAAATCGGATCCTAAAAAAGTGATCTGTGCTAATGACGGTGGCGTATATAGAACTGATGATTGTGCTGCTGCCAATGTGGTGTGGCAACCTTTGAACAATGGATACCTCACCACACAATATTATACGGTGGCAATGGACCATGCAGCCAATGGAAAAACTATAATAGGCGGGCTGCAAGATAACGGAACTTGGTGGGGAAATGATGTAAACAATACCAGGCTTAATTGGACAGCATCATTCGGTGGCGATGGTTCCTATTGTTATGTTCCTGATGGGGCAAACGACTTATATGTTTCAAAGCAGGAAGGAAAAGTATATCATATACAAGTGGATGCAAATGGCAATGCCACCAAGTATGCACGTATCGATCCAAGTAAGGGGAGGGGATATGGTTTTATCAATCCTTTTATATGCGACCCCAATAAGCATAACAGAATGTATATAGCAGGCGGTAGCAGGGTTTGGCGAAATGATGATGTGAACCAGATTGCCCTTAAACCAGTTCTCGATTCAATAAAAACGATGCTGGGATGGGAACAAATTGACAGTACTGCTGATAGTAATTTACGGATTTCTGCAATAACCATTTCAAAACAACCGGGCAATGTATTATTGTATGGTACCAACGAAGGGCGATTATATAAAGTATTAAATGCAAATTCAGCCCAACCCATTTCAACAGAGATTACCGCCACAAATTTTCCAACAGAT
>JAYVCI010000063.1:0-4370 GCA_043750035.1 Chitinophagaceae bacterium | reverse complement strand
GAATGATGAAGTTCTAATACTTCTAAAATCATCATTCATTATTGGGTGTTCATTATTATTGGTTACTTTTTAGTTTCTGTTTTTAATATCGAACAAGGAATGATGAATGTCGAATGATGAAGTTCTAATACTTCTAAAATCATCATTCATTAATCGATGTTCATTATTCATTCTTTCTTATAATCATTGTATGATCACCTTAATCAGTTTGCGTTCTTGAGCAGTCTCAATCACCAGCATATATATTCCCGCAGCAAGACTACTTGTAGGGAAGGTAAAGTCATGACTTGTTATATTAGTAGCTGATTGATTTCCTAAATAGGAATATCCCAGAACATAATATAGTTTTATATTTACGTTTGCTGCTTCCTTAAGGTCTATGTGTACTACAAAATTATTTCCATGGCTAACAGGCGAAGGCGATACCGTTACGTTAATAATAAAGGGTTCGTATCCAAAGGATTTTCCACTGGCATTTGCAGTATCTATTACAATACTTTTTGAAGCACTATCTATACAACTGCCAAGATATTTTTTAATTGTAATTGGATACGTTCCTACATGGTCAATCTGGAAATATTTGCACAGGCTTTCATCTTTTATATATTTGAAATGGCTGGGGAAACTCCATCGGGTAGAATCAACAGTATATCGGCTTACATCAACCAATTTTATTTCTTCATTGGGGTATGCGTGTGTGGGTAATAGAAAGTTGGCTTCTATATCAGCATTAACAATATACACGTTAAAATCCTGTGTACCCACCACACATCCACCTCTGTTAGGGTCAGTTACTGTTGCATTTATTACGCACGAACTGCCTATATCACTGTATCCAGCAAACAATGCTAAAGAATCTGACAATGTTGAATTATTTGAATTGTTCGTCCAATTATACCCATAATTTGGATGCAAATCCTTAAATTTATCTATCCTAAGTTTAAGGGTTTGATTGGTACATATATAATTATTGGGGGGTAGATTCAATGGAATTAAATTGGGATTTTTAACATAGAATCGGTATCTGGCATTACATAGTTTTACGTTTCCACAACCTTGGCAATTACTATTTCCTCCTAGTGGCCCCCATTCTTCTATATCAACAAAATACTCCCCAAAAGACAAACCAGATTTTGTACTGTCGCCCCCGCTTAAAGGAGATAACCAACTATAATAATATGTTGATGATGAATTGGGATTAAAGATACTAACTGAAATAACACCGTCACTCCCATTATGGCAATTAGGGGGGGTTATTGTTGAGGTTATATATATGTTCTGGGCTTCCAGATAGAGTGCTTTTGTAGCATTACACCCATTAATATCTGTAATGGTCGCTTCATAAAATCCGCTTGCCACGTTTGCTATAGAACTATCAATAATTGCATTATCCCAAATATAAGTATAAGGAGCTGTCCCGCCAGATGCAGCAAGCGTAATATTACCGTTAGCATAATTTACACAAGTGGCAGCATTGATAGTTTCGTTAAAAACCAATGAGTCTGGTTCACCCACAGCTACCTGAACAGGCAACAGTGTATTTAAAGTATCAGATAAGTATAATGCATGCTTAATTCCATTTGCATCAGTTACGTTTACTCTAAATATGCCAGCACCAATATTAAATAATATGCTATCTTGTTGAGATAAAGTTACCCAACTGCTATCTATAAATTGTTCCCAATGATATAAATACTTTTGCCCATTGGTGAGGGGAACACCTCCCATAACATGGGCAACTAAAATTCCATTTTCTGTTAATTCAGGTTCCTCGTTCAGATGGTTGCAAGATGGAATTTGATTATCAAATGCTATATGAATGGAATCGGGTTGTGTAATATTTATATAAGATATAATTGAGCACGATGCAGCAGATGTTGTATTATAATGATTGTCCTTCACTTTCATAATATATATACTGCTGCTCAGGTGTGCTATATTTATGAAATACTGACCATTTATTACCGTATCTATTTCGCTAAGGTGCAGTGTATCTCCATGTGCATTTTCCCAATGATGTATATACTTACCTGTAACAGGATCGGCTGTACCACCCTTTATTCGAATTTTAAGTCTGCCGTTTCCAAATCCATAAGCTGTTGGTTTTACTAAAGAATCAATTATTATTCTAATACTGTCACTGGGTTGTTTCACAATCACTGTATCAATATATATACTTCCAAACCCATTTGCATTGCGGGCAACACACGAGTTGGTATCACGCACTTTTATTAAAAAGGTGTTGCTGTATAATAAATTAATTTTAATATAACCCTTGCTTAGTACGGTATCAAAACTTGTATAAATTGTATCGTAACTAAATTGACCAGGATGCCAGATACTATCGGTATTGTGCAGGGTTTGTATATTATACTCAAATTTACTTGTTCCCCCTTGTGGTTCAATTTTAATCCTACCCGTAGGATTACCGATACACGCAATATGAGTAGGTTCAGAAGTAAAACTTACTTTGCTTGCTCTGCTAATACTAAAATAATACTGGCAGGGGTTATAGGTTGGGGTTTTAATACCATTTTGATTTAATGTGCCATATACCTGTAAAACATAATCCCCTTCAGGCAATACTTCAGGGCTTATATATACTTTGTTGGTAGAACTGTCTATCGAGTCTTTAAATTGCGTATAGCTACTTCCTGCTTTTTGAATTAAGATAAATGCTTGTTCATTGGCAAAGGTTGCCTTACGATTAAAATATAATATCACCTTGCCATCACTGCTATTGGTACAACGGGTAAGCACAGGTTTTATAGAATCAATCTTTGGAGATGATAAACGAATATTTTTTACAACCAAATCTGAACCTCCCTCTCCAGTTTTTATTCTTATATATATAGTTTTATTTAAGTTATTATAACAAGTATCTCCCATAATATCCCTTGCACAAACCCTCACAGTTTCATTATAGTTAACCGAATCAGGAAAATCCGTCCAATAATGATTGCCCCAACTTGAAAGAGAATCTTTGGTATTAATATAACGGTATTGCCATCTGTATGCTCCTCTGGGGAATCCTGTGGGAGCTTTAAGAATTATCTTATCACTTGTAGGAAGAAAATCTTGGTCTGCATTATAGGTTCCCAAATTTTCTATCCAAGGGGAGAACTCTATACTTATTTGGCAAATATCCTGTGCAGTGCAGGTGCTGCATTTGTAATTTCTTTTTAAATAACCTGTTAGAGAGGTATCGTTCATAAATCCTTTAATATTGGGTGGCAGCCCCACTGGAGGGCCTCCTGGACTATAAGCTGGATTGTTTACGAGCCTAGTAAAATTGAAGTTATCATCAGAACGATAATTCATGGTGCTGTCTGGTATCATATTTACTGTATCATTGAAACTTCCACTTTTTGAGTAATAATTGAATATATAGTAATAATTCGTTTGTTTAGAAAACTGGTCTTTATATGCACTAACATGAATATATTTATAGGGATTATCTGCTGGATAGTTTCCAAAATAAATATTTTCTCCCGCATCTATCAAAGTATTACTATTCATATCTTTTGACAAACCTTTAAATTCACCAGTGTCATTACCCAAACTTATAGAAAGTTTATGGTTTACGAAACTGTCTGGAAAAAGTTGGTCTCCTACGCATTTTCCAAATTGTGCTTGTGAATTAGTGGGCGGTATTTTTATTTTCACCTTCCCCTGATAGGTTCCCACAGGAGCCGAGGCAGAATTTCCATATCCACAATCTTGTTGCCCATTGGCATTAATTTGGTATAGACAAGCTATACTAAAACAAATAAATTTGATATAATTTTTCATCGTATTAAAATTTTCTTTTTATCTTGTTAAGTTTACTTTGGTTTCCATTTTTAAATTTAGCCATAATAGCATAGTTATAATCTTGGTCACGAATTATATTTGCATCTGAATAGGTAAATAGATCTCCTGCTACTACTTTCCACAATGAGATAGGATCACTCCCCCTGCTTTTATATATCCAATATTCTTCTATATCCTTTTCTTTATAGGTCCAAAAGATATTTGCCTTGTGAGTTACCTCATCATATAGTACTTCAAAGCCTTTCACAGCAGGATGAACTAATTCTTCAAGTTTATAGAATTGCACGGTAATGGGTTGCGGGCATATACTTTTAAGCCCTGCTTTATCAGTAACTTCTAATATATAAGTATAAGTTTGATCATGTTTTACCTCTATATCTTCAAAATTATATAATGAATCTATGGGTTTCCATCTTTTGAGCAGCTTCATGTGCGAGGTATCTTTTCCATCCCCTCTTTTTATATTATATTCTTTCACATCATTCGATGGGCTTCTATCGAAATAAAGATGAATACCTTTGTCAGTAATTTCAAAAGTAGTGAATACTGCCGCTGCT
>JAYVCI010000062.1:0-4726 GCA_043750035.1 Chitinophagaceae bacterium | reverse complement strand
GATGAGTATCAGGATACCAATTACTCGCAGTATGTTATTGTACGCAGGCTTGCAGCCAGGCATGAGAATATATGCGTGGTGGGCGACGATGCACAGAGTATCTATGCTTTTCGTGGTGCTACCATTGAGAATATACTAAACTTTAAAAAGGATTATAAAGACGCTAAAATATTTAAACTGGAACAAAATTATCGCAGTACACAAACCATTGTAAAAGCATCAGGTGGCGTAATAAAAAACAACAAAGACCAACTACAAAAAGAAGTATGGACCGATAATGTTTTGGGCGATAAAATAAAAGTATTGCGTGCCATCAGCGATAATGAAGAAGCAAAATTGGTAGCTGAAAATGTATTTGAACACAAGATGCTGCACCATGCTTATAATAAAGATTTTGCTGTATTATATAGAACCAATTCGCAAAGCCGTGCACTGGAGGAAGCTTTCCGCAGGGCAAATATTGGATATAAGATTGTGGGCGGTATGAGTTTCTACCAACGCAAAGAGATAAAAGATTTATTGGCCTATTATAGACTTACGGTAAACCCCAATGATGAAGAGGCTTTGAAACGGGTGATCAATTATCCCGCACGAGGCATTGGGGATACCACCATGAGTTATATTATAGCAATTGCAGGTGCGAAAAATATATCTTTATGGGAAGTATTACAAACCGCCGAAAACCATGCAGACCTAAAAAGTGCGTATAAAAAACTCACCGATTTTAGGGCATTGATACAAAGTTTTATAATTGAAGGTAGAAAAAATAATGCGTATGATACTGCCATGTATGTGGCTAAACATAGTGGTGTATTAAAACATTTGTATGATGATAAAACCGTGGAAGGAATGACCCGCTATGAGAATATTGAAGAACTGTTGAGCGGTATAAAAGAGTTTGTAGAAGAGGATGAAGTATCATTATATGATAACGAACCCATGCCTCGTACTTTAGAATTTTATTTGCAAAATATAGCATTGCTCACCGATAATCAAAAAGATGATAATGATACCGATGTGGTGCAGATGATGACCATACATTCATCCAAAGGTTTGGAGTTCGATAATTTGTTTGTGGTGGGATTGGAAGAAAATTTATTTCCCTCACAGATGAGCCTGGGCAGTCGTGCAGAGCTGGAAGAGGAACGCAGATTATTTTATGTTGCGATTACCCGTGCACGCAAAAAACTAACACTTAGTTTTGCTACTACCCGTTTCCGTTTTGGTACTTTGCTCAATTGTGAACCCAGTCGTTTTTTAAATGAAATTGATCCGTCGTTGGTGGATATGCAAGCACCCACTTTTAAAACTGGTTTTGGAAATTTCGGGGGATTCGATGATTTTGAAAATCGTAGTGGTTTTTTGGGACAAAGGTCTGCTGAGAAACCATTTTTACCAAATCAAGTTGGAGCATTTAAAGGCAAACCGCCTATCAATAATCCAATTGGAAAAATAATCCCCAAGCACCCTACACCACCTGCCATCAAAGACTTTGTGCCCGAAGATACCTCTAAACTAGCAGCGGGAATGACAGTACAGCACATGCGTTTTGGCAATGGCAATGTATTGGAAGTTGAAGGCAAAGGCGATGAACGCAAAGCAACCATTGAGTTCGATCAGTATGGGGAGAAAAAGATTATATTGAAGTTTGCGAAGTTGAGGATTGTGTGATGCTATAGTGAGCACGTTCATGGTTGGTGGGGACACCAACCACGTGCAGGGAGAGTTTGCGAAGTTGAGGATTGTATAATAATATAATGAGCACGTTTATGGTTGGTGGGGACACCAACCATAGGCAAAATCGAAACTAATCTAACTTATAGTCCCATAGGGACGAAACATTGGTATAGAAACTTTGCCTCCCACTTACCTAAGTCCCTTTAGGGACGCAACATTTAATCTGCCGAATGGTTTTTATACAAATGCCGAATTATTTACTTTTTTGCCATTTCTTTGGGCTCAAAAGAATATGTCCTCTTATATTAAATGATATAAATAAGTTGTTAGTTTTTTGTAATGCAATAGGGAAACTAGCGGTTAAATCAACATACACTAAATTATATCCTATTTCAGGAATTATATACTGCTCATTTGTACCCAACATAGAGCCATTAACATAGCTTACTCTCAATGATAAGGATGGAGGAGGTAAGCACACAATATACATAATATCAAACTCAGCAAACAATCTCATATAATGCTGTTCATTGTTGAATGGTTGAAAATATCCAATCCCAGCTTGCATCGAATTGAAAAATCCACCTCCACCGCTTCCAATTTCTTCATTCTTTCCAAATCCTAAATCCAAACCGAAAGAACTTGATTTGGCAAAACTAAGTGAAGGAGATATTATGAACCCTTTTTTTTCGACATCATTTTCTTTTGTTTTTTGAATATGCCTATACTCATAATTTTCTGCAATCAAGGGTTGTGAAAAGCTATGATAGTAAAATAGTATACTTAAGAAGAGTAATATTGTTTTATTATATTTAATCATTGTGAAAAGATATTATTACACATTTTCATTTAACCACTCCACCAATTTCTCAAACGCCCTTGCCCGGTGACTCATTGTATTTTTTTCTTCCATTTCCATTTCAGCAAAAGTGCGTTCATGGCTTTCAGGAATAAAAACTGGATCGTAGCCAAAACCCGAAAAACCTGATGGTTCTAAAGCAATACGACCATTCACAATTCCTTCAAACTGTATATATGCATCATCCCAGGCAAATTGTATCACCGTGCGAAAACGGGCATTGCGGTTTGTTTTTCCTTCAAGTTCATATAATAGTTTTTCTATATTCTCACTGTCATTTTTTCGCAAACTGGCATAGCGGGCACTATGCACCCCTGGGCGTCCGTCGAGTGCTTCCACTTCCAGTCCGGTATCATCTGCAAAACAGGGCTGCCCGGTTTTTTCATATACAAATTTGCATTTGATCAGGGCATTTTCTTCCAATGTTGCTCCAGTTTCAGGAATCTCTTGCATAATTCCATATTCATCTAATGAAACCAAATTAATTTCATCAGGCAACAGCGATTGTACTTCCTGCAATTTGTGGAGGTTGTGGGTGGCAAAGATGAGTTCTGTCATGGATTTTCTTAAAATTGTAAAATTATCAATTAGTTTACACGGGGCACAAAGTAAAGTGATTAAATTTGCAAGCTAAATAAAAAAATCATGTTTCAAATAAAAAGTAAATTATTATTGATGTTAATGTTTGGTGCTATATGTAGCCAAGCCCAGGTTATCACTATTGCTGAAGCCCGCACCAAGGCAATAAATACCGGTGTGGTGGTGAGAGGAGTAATTACCAACGGGGGCGAACTTGGCACTTCACGTTTTGTGCAAGATGGCACTGCGGGAATTGGTATATACTCTGCCACTATTGGTACACTTGAACGTGGCGACAGTGTGGAAGTGTCGGGCGATTTGGGGCATTTTAACAATCTGTTGCAGATATCGAACAATGTAACTATTACAGTGATACAAAAAGGATTACCCTTGCCTGCTCCCATCCAGTTCAATTATCCATTCAATTCAGCTTTTGCTTTCAAATATGAAGGGAGTTTGGTGCAATTAAACAATGTAACCTCCATCAAATCTATATCGGGTAGTAGCTGTGGTAATACCCCTTCTAGTTTTGCAGGCAATACCAATTATTGTCTCAACTCTGCTATTAGTACACCCATGCGGGTTACAAATCCCTCGGCTGGTTTTGGTGATATCATCAACAAAAATGTTCCCTCGGGTACTTTTTCGGTGGTGGGTATTATGAGTATGTTTAATAATGGTGCACTTGCCGGCGGAGGCACCACTACCGACCCAAAATATTATGATACAACACTTACAACGGGTTTCCAATTTTTGGTGCGTTTATATGAAGATTTTGTATTGCCACCCATTCCCAATTTTCTCTCCGACCCTTATGCAATAAGCATCGGGCAAGATAGTATCACCCTAAGTTTTCAAACACAAAATGATGGAAGCACACGTTTGGATTATGATACAAATGCTGCAATAGGAATTGCTGTTGGCGATTCTACATTAACAAAAAATCATATATATACCCTTAAAAATTTAACACCTGCAACTATATATTATCTCACCGCTACCGCTACCAATACAAATGGAACTTCAGTTTCGCGTATGGTGAGGTTGGCAACTGCCAGCAAATCTACCGGCGAGATACGGGTATATTTCACACAGCCAGTAGATAATAGTGTGGCTACTTTTAAAAATGCGATATTCTTAGATAAAACTTTTGCAGATACACTTATCAATTATATAAACCTGACCCAGCATACTTTGGACTTGGCTATATATAATATAAACCCCAGTGGCGTTAGTAATTTTGTTACTGCACTCAACAACGCTTATGCCCGTGGGGTAAAGGTACGTGTGGTAGGCTGTGGCTCTACCGCTAGTATTGGACTTGCCAGCTTAGATGCAAACATTGGGGTGATACAAAGGCCCGTGCAAAGTCCTAATATTATGCATGATAAATTTATGATTATTGATGCCAATGATTCAGATCCTAATAATGCGTGGCTGTGGGGTGGTTCGTGCAACCTAACCAAGGCCCAAATGCAAACCGACCGAAATAATGTATTGTTTATTCAAGACCAAACTTTGGCAAAAGCATACACTATTGAGTTTGAAGAAATGTTTGGAAGTAGTGGCTTAACTCCCAATGCCAGCAATGCAAAATTTGGTGCCACAAAG
>JAYVCI010000061.1:0-3753 GCA_043750035.1 Chitinophagaceae bacterium | reverse complement strand
TCTTCCTCTAGCTCACCAACCAGCCATCGCCTAAACGATACTTCGTAGTTGTGCTTTTCATCCGTCCTTTCAAACGAATCTGACACCTTAATGGTGTAGACTTTTTCGTCAATTGTTTTACCCATTTTGATTTTTCTTTTTTGTTCAAAATGTGTCAAGTTTTTCTAGGAGTGGACAGACCTAACGGTACGCTGGCGTCAGTCTCGTCTAAGGACGAGACATCGTACATCGTACATCGTATATCAAGCGTAAGAAACTCCGAATCCAGCCCCCTATAAAGAAGCTACACAAGCCTTAATGGCATCAAAGTTTGGCAATTCTGTAGCGGTAGCCAATACCTCGGCATATTGTACTGTACCATTTTTATCCACCACAAATGCTGCACGTTTTGATACACCAAGCATGTCATTTGCGAATGTTTCGAACAGGCAATCGTAGGCAGTTGATGCAGTTTTGTTGAAATCGCTCAACAACATAAAGTTAAGGTTTTGTTCTGCCTTGTACTTGCCCAGGCTGAACAGCGAATCCACAGATATACCTACCACATCGCAACCTAAGTTTTGATAATTGCTAATATCATCGCGGATGGTGCAAAGCTCTTTGGTACAAGTACCGGTAAAAGCCAATGGAAAAAACAGGATTACCAAGTTCTTGCCTTGGAATGTTTCAAGCGATACTTCATTTTTTTCAGTGTCGCGAAGTTTAAAGTTAGGGGCTTTTTGGCCAACAGTTATGCTCATTTTATATTTATTGTTTTTTGAATTTATATTTTTGTCGCACTTAATTGATTACGGAAATTTATAACAACAATAGTTTTATTTTGTTTTTGGCAAAATGTAAAGAAATAATTTTAGTACCGTCGGCTCTCGTCTTTTGGCCGAGACACGTGAAGCCAGACGGCAATTGGCAACTTACTTTCAGATTTGACAACTTCTGTTCTTAAGCCAGACGGCAATAGACTTCTGACCGCAACTTCTAGCGTATGTCGTACATCGTACGTCGTAAATCACCTCCTCCCACACCTCTCCCTCCACTCACTCTTAAATTTCTCCCTTTCTTCAGGTGTCATGTCCATCATCTTTTGTTTCATGGCCCAGCCATCTTTAAAGGGTGGCCTGCCGCCTTTGCCTTTGAAACCGCCGAAGAGGATGCGGCAGAGGATGAGTAATCCGACGGCTTTTATATAGGTGAGTGTGCCTACTATGGGGATGAGTTCGGGCATGATATTGTTCCATAAAAACATCACGGCCCATCCGCCTGCGGCAATAAGTGCTATAAAAGCTAATCCAAATAATGGGAACATATAAAATCTTTTGTTGTACATAATTGTAATATATTAATATTGTAAAAAGTCTTTGTATAAATTGTTGAGCCGCTCACGGAGGTGCTTTACGGCATAGCCTTTGCGAGATATAATAGTTTTAATGTTTTCGCCAGTTTGGTCTGCAATTTTTTGCAAACTTATATCTTCCAGTTCGTTTTGTATGAATACCGATTTTTGTTTTTCGGGTAGTTCATCCAATGCATTCATGAGTTCATCCCAAAACATTTTTTTGAAATATTCATCTTCAGGATTGTGACTTTTACTCAGAAGAATTTCCTTAAAATTAATTTCCCCATCATCGCTGGTCAACGAAAAATCTTCTAATAATTCCGTCTTCTTTTTTCTAAAATTATCGGTAATTTTATTTTTGGCCACCCGGTAAAGCCAACCGCTAATGCTCTCAATAGTTTCTACTTCTTCCAAATTACTAAACTGGTACCACACATCCTGCAAAATATCCTCCGCATCCTCGTCCGTAGCTACTTTGCCACGGATAAATGACAGCATTTTTTTGCCGTACTCGTTTACCGTTTGTATAATATTTTGTCGGTTTTTTTGCATTGCAATTTCCACGTCATCTCCTTTTTATGTAAGTAGACGGATGGAATTGGGTTTTACTTTAAATGAGAATCTTCAATTACGAATTACGGCTTTTTCTCACGTAATTCGTAATTTGTAATTCGTAATTAAAAAGACTATGGGAAAATTCCACGAAACAATCCAAGATTCCACCAGAGAATTCATTGCAAAACAGCATATGTTTTTTGTTGCAACAGCTCCATTAGCCAGCGAAGGCCATATCAATTTATCGCCGAAGGGATTGGATGCATTTAAGATATTGTCTCCAACCAAAGTTGCCTATATGGATCTGATTGGCAGCGGAAACGAAACGGCTGCACATATATTGGAGAACAAAAGGATTACCTTCATGTTTTGTTCGTTCGATAAGGTGCCGAATATATTGCGATTATATGGTAAGGGTTATTCCGTAACACGCGAAGACACAGAGTGGGAAGAACTTTCAGCAAATTTCATTATATATCCCAGCACCCGCCAAATTATAGTTGCGGATATTTTCTTGATACAAAATTCCTGCGGCTACGGAATCCCATTTTATGAATACCAAGGCGAACGCCATATCCATTTCGATTGGGCCGAGAAGAAGGGTGAGCAAGGGTTGGAGGATTATAAGAAAGAGAAGAATTTAGTAAGTTTGGATGGGTTGTCGACAGGGTTACCCCATACACAGATTTGACAACTTTGCTCGCGTCGACGATAGCAAAGTTGTCAAATCTACCCACGCACAAAATATCCTATCTTTGCCCCACAAATGAACATACAAGAAAATATACAATCATTCACCAAAAACATTGAGCAAAGTATTACAGAAAATATATTTGTGAGCTTGTCATTAGGCAATTACAAAGGGACTGAGGACCAACTAAAAAATATATATATCAAAAAAATATTGATAAAAAAAGAGGAGAAACTCAGTTTTACCTATCGCTATAAAACCCGTGATGTGGTGAAAAATTATGATACAAAAGAATCTCTCGAACTGATACAAAAAGCATTAAATGAAGGTTTCAGATTTGCTATATTATATACCACAGATTATGATTTGCAATTGGAGAATTTTAATGATGAACGTATCCTCGTAAAAAAGCTTGCTGCAAGTAAAACAGATGTCCCATCAACAGAACATGACCAGGCCAAGAAACGTTTGATTACTGCAAATGATAAAACGTATCTGCATGAACTAAATATTACTGACGTTGCAGGAAATGTATATAAAACATCACAAGATAAATATAAACAGCTCAATCACTATATAGAAATTTTAAGTTCTCTTATTAAGGATATTCCACAAGATAAAATTAAAAAAGTGGTGGACATGGGCTCTGGCAAAGGTTATCTCACTTTTGCATTATATGATTATTTGACGAATGTATTAAAACTAGAAACTGAAGTAATAGGCGTAGAGACCAGAAAAGATCTGGTGGATTTATGTAATACCATCGCACAAAAATATACCTTCAAAAAACTTAGTTTTGCTGAAGGAACAATTGAAGAATATGATAGTGCTGATACCAATATATTAATTGCCCTACACGCTTGCGACACAGCCACGGACGATGCCATATTTAAAGGCATTACCGCCAAAGCTGATTTGATAGTAGTAGCACCTTGTTGCCACAAACAAATAAGAAAACAAATGGAAAATAAACCCATTTCAAATGATATAGATTTCTTGACCAAATACGGAATATTTATGGAACGCCAAGCTGAGATGGTTACTGATGGAATGCGTGCCATGATATTGGAATATTTTGGATATAAAACCAAAGTAATGGAATTTATTTCGGATGCCCATACACCAAAGAATATAATGATTATAGGAATTAAGGATACTAAAAAAGTATATAAAG
>JAYVCI010000060.1:0-2796 GCA_043750035.1 Chitinophagaceae bacterium | reverse complement strand
TCGTTGCGGTATATATACGAATATCCCAAAGTCCAGTCGTAAGTTAATTTATCTTCCAACCATTTGTGGCTGCCACTAAGCTGGCCTGTATAAGTAGTTTTCGATTGATATGAATATTGATATGATCTCTCATTGGGGCCATCCATAAGGTTGCTATTACGCAATACAGTTTGTTGGATGCCTGTTTGGTTCAGCAGATTTTTGAATTCGATTCGGTGGTTGCCGAATTTTATGGCAAAGTTTTCCAATATATTCAACCTAACAGTTTGGGTACTTTGTTTGTCACTAAGGTCCAAAGTTTTTGATACCGAATCCCAATCTTGTCGTTGTATATTAAATATAGTATAAGTATTTGAATAGTTGATGCCGAAAATATTGCCCAGCTTAACTTTACCTACTGTTACCAGTTTATTAAAATTGAAATTAAAACGGGTATCGGGCATGGCGTTTTGTTCTTGCTTGGCCCAGTTGCTGCTGAATGATTTTGTTTCAGATTCTATATTTGCATCATACTTCGATATATATTCGTTTAACCCAGAAGGTAGTTTCCGTAGGCCATTGTCGAAGCCTAACCAATCAGTTTTGCTTTTGGTATTATAATCAAATAAATTACCAGTACTCCCGCTGCGGTACGAACTTTTAATATCAAAAGATATACTTGTTTTTTCAGGAAATGCTTTGGTATATATTTTCACCATGCCTCCGGCAAAGTCGCCCGGTAAATCGGCAGATGGTGTTTTGTATATCAAAATCCTGTCAATAAGCCCTGCCGGAATAATATCGAACGAAAAAGCTTTTTTATCTGTCTCTGAACTGGGGGCACCGGCATCGTTGAGCCATACAGTATTATAGCGGTCATTCAGTCCGCGTATCATAATAAAACGGTTTTCTATAATGGTAACACCTGGAACCCTTCTTACTACTTCCGATGCATCGCGGTCTTGCCCTTTCTGTATTTGGTTGGCCGATATACCGCTCACTATATTATCACTACGTTTCATCTCGAGCACAATAGCGGCTTCTGTATTTTTTGCACGGGTAGCAGTTACCTTGGTGGCTTTAAGTTGTTCGGCATCTGCTTGCTCCATTTGAACCTTTAATTCCGTAATTTTATTTGGATTTACCAAAACAGCTTTCACTATTTTATTTTTATAAGTGCCGTTAATAAATTCCAAATTGTAAGTGCCCGAATCCAAATCGGCAAATACGAACGAACCGTCCTTCTCAGAAACGGTATTGATTTTTTTGCCCTTCAAATTAATGTTGACACCAGAAAGCGTCTCGCCTGTTTTGGCATCCGTTACCAGACCTTGGATTTGACCTTTCTGAGCAAAAATGCTTAAAGAAGAAAAAACTAGAAAGATAATGATTGACAAGTATTTATGCACCATAAAGTATAATAATATATTAAGCACAAAATTTAAGATATTATGTTAACGGAGTGTTTCCCCTGTTTTACTTTTGGGTTATGATTGTGTGAAGGCCATTGGCAACTGTGATAAATTTGTAATAGGTTTTGTATTGAATTAGAATATTATTGGCAGGATAGATATATGCCATTGCAAATCCCCATATACTTCACTTAAAACTACCAAAGGTTCCGTGCAACCTAAGGCTTCATTGTTCGTCGTGCCGACGCAACGAAGCCTTAGCTGTTAGCGGTAGTTATTTTATTTTCAATATGGTCTCAAATATTTGTCTGGGTGTAAAATTCGGATAGTCGTTTATTACTTTTTCTATAATATCTTTTTTCAACCCGTCTTCTCTTTGATATAATTTTAAAAATGGGTATTTACTTTTATATAGTGTTTCCAAGTCATGTCCTTGATGAAGATTAAATTCTTGGCTAATATTCAAATTCCAACCATTTTGAAGGGTACAAGGTTTTATATTCGTTGAATAAAGACCTAAGTCATTTAAAACTTTATCTACTATTAATTGTGCGTCAGATTGTGTTAGTTTATTAATGTCAGAATAATTTGAGTAAGCGTTTAAAGTAAAATCAGAAAAATTCAACTTTCTTTCTCTTAGAAAAAGCAAACCCATTAGTAAGGGGTCGAGTAAATAATTTTCAATCGCATATCTTTCATTTTCACCAAGTACAATTATTCTTCCTTTAGCAGGGTTAGTATTATCCCAATCAACTATGCCATAGACTTGGTCATTTCCATTTTCAGATAGGTTTTTTACTATATCAATTACATCTGTACAATTTGAACCATTTGAAGTTCTTGCTGGTAAGTATATTGGTTCAGCAGATAACATTTCAATTCGTGAATAAATATTGGTTAGTAATTCATAATAATTGACATCATATTTACTTTCAACAAAAACTTGTCTTCTTTTATCATTTGATATTTTAAGAAAGGGGATATCGGATGATAATATTTCAATAGCCTGTTGAGTTGCGATTTTCGTTGGCACATTATTACCTCTTATCATTTGATAAATAGAAATGCCATCAGAAGCTATTATTGTTGTTGGAGAGTGAGTTGAAATTACGGTTGGAATTTTATTATCAACAACAATGTTCTTGTTTAGAACATCAACCATCATTTTAGACATGGAAGGATGAAGTCCTGCATCTGGTTCGTCAAGTAATAATAGGTCTGGCTTTCCTGTCCACTCCTAGAAAAACTTGACACATTTTGAACAAAAAAGAAAAATCAAAATGGGTAAAACAATTGACGAAAAAGGCTACACCATTAAGGTGTCAGATTCGTTTGAAAGGACGGATGAAAAGCACAACTACGAAGTATCGTTTAGGCGATGGCTGGTTGGTGAGCTAGAGGAAGA
>JAYVCI010000059.1:0-35808 GCA_043750035.1 Chitinophagaceae bacterium | reverse complement strand
TTCTAAAAGCATCAATATGGTCTTGTCCGGGTAATACTTCAAATACTTTTAATCTGTAGGTAACAGGGTAAGCTGGCATGGGCATAACAGGGCTCCATTTGAATATAATACCATTGATTTCTTTCTCATCGAAGGTGTGTGTATTTATAGGGGTTTGTAATATAGGAGCTTGGTACGAAATAATATTAAACATTTTGCTGGCTATGCCTGATGTGCCGACTATAGCACCCGTTTGTGGATCGGTAATAGCTACATCAAACTTATAATAATCATCGGGTATTCGTCCGGTTTTACTGATACTTCTTTCTAAACTACTGTTATAGTTTATTGCATTTGAAGGAAAAATATCTTCAGCGGTGTATTGGTTCACCCCTGGCGGCACAATTAGCACCGGCATTTTCGCAGCATCGGTATGGGCTGCTAGTGAGCCTTTGCTGTCATATAGTTCTGTTTTTACTTTTAGCTTCAAATCGCTGCTGCCTGTATTGTTGATAATAAGAGTAGCCGTTTCAATGTGGTCGGGCCAATCAGCTATATAAGGCGTTGGCGACGAGCTCATGATAAGCTGGATGCTTTGGGCACTGTTGCTGCCTAATGAAAGGCAGAAGAAGAATGCCAGGAAGGTGAATTTATAATACATAATCTTAAAATTTATAGATGATGGAAGTTCGTAAAAAATTTTCTTTATAGGATAATCCGGGTCTTGATTCGGCATAATTATAATGGTTGATTGACCCGTTTATGGAGAAAAAGACTTTCTTGGTGAAAGCATATTTGGCACCTAGCATAAACATCTGTTGCAAGCCTGAAGTATTGGAACCAATTTGGTTATGGGCCAGCATAAAACCTATAGTTGTGCTCAGTTTTTTAGCGAAGAATTTATATCCAAAATTCACCCGTCCTGATAAAGTTTGCAGTTTGCCGTAAGAGGTATTGTTGTCAAAATAACTAAAGGTGGTGCTAAATGAGAAAGGTTTTTTGTGTTGTGCTCTCATATATGATAATACCATATTGCTGGCATCATTGTTATTTAAAGTACCGCTTACTATATTAAAATCTCTAAAATTGTTTTGTGAATATAACAATGAAATACTTTGCAAACATTTTTTGTTATTATAGCTATAGGTCGGACTTATGCTCCATGACAAACTCACCATCTCTAATCTAAAAGTATCATTCATCACACTGTTGCGGTAACCATAATTGGAGAACGATGCCGATAACGACAATCTTTCATGCAGTTGTGCATTGATAATTAAATTGCCTATGGATTGCGTAGTAGTGCTAGCTTTAGTGCCTGATACATTGTTCACCCTTTTACCTATTGAGCCTGTAACCAATAATTTGTTTTTGAATAAAGTGAAGCGTGGGTCAACCGTTACCTCTAACCTGTCTGTTTGCATAAAAGGGAAACCCATCGGAACAAACCCATCACCATAATAGCGGGCTACCGTTCTTATCCCAAAGTTCTTTCTGTCAGTTCCCACACTCAATACCGATGCATAGTCCAACTGTGTGGTGGCATTGTTGCGGCTAAATAATGAATAAGATGGAGCTGCGGCAGGTACTTCATCTGAACTAACATTGCGGGTAAATGACGATGCAGCCACTTCTCCCTTTATATATACGCTATTTGGCAGGTTAATTCTAAAATCAACAGAGCTTAAATAACCAAACTGGGGCAATGCTTGGTTAGGTTTTGATTGTAGTGATGAAGTGTCGTCCTTCATAAAACTTTGTATAAAGTATATATGTGCGGAATCCTGATGCCCGTACCCGATTTTGAATGATTGTATTTTTCGGGCGTAAATCCCCTTTACGCTGTTCTGCAAATTTTCCTCAATGGCAAGTTGCGAAGAACCAGAAAAGCATGAGAAACGAAGCTTGCCAGGAGTTAGATTTATACCCGTTCCCCACACTGCCAAATCGCCAACGCTCAGTTCAGAATAGTTGGGCGACTGCGAACCCAAGGTAAGTTGTACCCACTTGTATTTGGGGGCGATGGATACCCTGTTAAGCGGGTTACGCATCAGTTGTTTCAAATTGTCCAGGCCATTGCCATTAAGTGCAGGAGCATAGGGCATAATTTCGCCATACATACCAGTGGGCAATGCCATAGTGATGGGGCATGAAAAATCTTTGATGTTTACAGTAGTGTTTACGATTAACCTACAAAGGGTGCCAGGCCTGCGTGGCTTAACTGCTCCCGCAATATCGGGCTCCATGCGGTAAAAATCTCCATATACGCCAGCATCGCCGGTTACACTAACCAGCTTGTTCAGTTTCTGCCCCACTGCAACTTGAGAAAGTAAACAAAAGGTAAGACCGATACAGCAATAGGTAAATTTTAGACCCATATATTAAAATTTGGTTAGCGTATTTAAAATATGAATGGCAAATGTAAACAAATTTTTGATATTCCCACTACAGTCCAAAAGGTATTTTAAACTTAATTAACAAATGGTAAGGAATTATTAATTAACTTGGTTTAGTTGTTTAATAAAGCTTTATTTCATTGAATGATTTAATGAGGTATGATTTAATGACTGGTTGAACAAACTTTTCTTTTTGCACGGATTCAGCTTTCAGGGGTGTTTCATACTACATTTGTCGCAACAAAATCGTGTTATGGAATTTGAGACAGCCCTAGTCTTGACAGATAGGTTGAACCCAATGATTATAACAATGTGGGGGCGTTGGTGAGTGTTTGTTATGATTTTGGAGAAGAGGCCCCCTCTATTCGCCGCGGCGAATCCCCTGAGGGGAGATCTGGTTTGAGTAATATTTAAAGAGTGTATAAAATGAAAGGATTAATTGTTGTAATATTTTTCGGTTTCGGTTCTAAAATAAATGCACAAGCAATTTCAAAAGCAGCCGAATATAAAATGTTAGAAGCTATTGACCACACCTATACAAATTTAGATAGTGCTTTATATTGTATTAATGAAGCGATTGAAATAGATAGTAACTCTAACGAAATATATTCAATAAAAGTAAAAATACTTTGGAGTTTGAATAGAAATATAGAAGCATTGAAAGTAGCTAAAAAAATGTCAATACTGAATGGCAGAAAGCTGTTGATAGAAGGGATGGCATATGAAAAAATGGGCAGTTTGAAAGAAGCTAAAGAAGTATATAAAAAGATTCTCTATGATTGGCCTAAAAGCAAACAAGAGGAAAATGAACAATCAAAAGTAGAGTATGCACTTCTTACGACGATTGTATATGGAAAAGAATCAGGGTTAAAAGAGTTAAATAAGGTTAATAGCTCTCAATTTACTATGGATGGAATAGATTTGATAGGTGATATAAGAACGATGATAAAAAACTATAAAGGAAATGGGTTTTCAGATTCAGCATTTCTTCCCCCGAAACCAGAAGAACCAATACAGGTTCAATTACCCTCAAGCACGATTACCCCTCATGAGCTAAAAAGAGATTCGTCATATTTTATTATTACTATTTCTGACAATTTCTATAATACAGATTTCCAAAATGCAAAACAAGAATTCAAAACAATTGATGGTTTGGAAGCTTATTTTAATAAACAAAAATTATTGATAAAGGGAGGTAAATTAGTTGTAATTACAAATACAGAAACTACTGAGAGGATTAAACCAGTCATCACTCTTTTAGTGAAATATAATTTCAAACATTTTGAACTTGAAACTGAAAGTGAGCGGCAGCGTATAAACACTAAATAATGACTAACTCGATTTTATTAAAATTATTGTAATATGTCTTTATACTGTCGTCTATATACTTTTGACGACCCGAGACGATTTATAATCGTCTTGTGCAAGGAATGCTGTGTGTAGCCGCAGTATGTTTTTTTATCGAATATCTTTTGGTTGCAAACCCAAAGCCCTATTCAATACGATTGCAAATCGTCTCGGGCTGGGGTGGTGGTTTAAAGCAAATCATTTTTTGCAAATAACCTGTAAATGTTTACTTTTGCAGATTCTAAATTAATCCCAACTTATATGAAAAACTGTTACATTTTAAAAAACAACAAATTAGCAACTGCATTATTTGCATTTCTGCTTTTATTTATTTCTTCGCAATGCGATGCTCAATATTGCACACCCGCAAATATTGCGGGCAATTGTGCCACCACAGATATTATTACCAGTGTAAAAATTGATAGCACTTCTTTGAACAACACTGTAAGCACCTGCAATGGGGTGAGCAGATGGAATACATACAGTGGAAGTGGGAACAATACTGCTATCCTGTATAACACTGCTAACTACAATAAATATCAAATTAGTATTAGCACCAGTTCCAACAGTATTATCTCCATGTGGATTGATTATGACCAGAGCGGAACATTCGATTCGGTGAGTGAATGGACACAACTTGGCACCAACAATACTGCAAATACAGTATATACTTTTTCATTTACAGTTCCCACCAATGCCAAATTGGGAGCCACAGGTTTGCGTATCAGATCACGTCTTGCAAACAATCAAAATGATTCAAGTAGTAGTTGCAAGCAGTTTGGGTCAGGAGTTTGTCATGATTATACAATAGCGATATACTCACACACAGCATGCAGTGGTACACCCACAGTAGGTTCTGTTTCCGCCCCAAATTTAGCTTGCTCTGGAAGCAGTTTTACCATGTCAACCATGGGTGGAGGTTATAATGCTGGTCAAAGTTTCCAATGGCAGTCTTCATCAGATTCTATTAACTGGACTGATATGAGTGGGGATACCAATCTTACAGTTTCTACCTCAATAACAACTGCTACCTATTTCAGATTCTATACCGTATGTAGTGGCAATGCTGATACTTCACTTAACAAATATATTGTGCTCAACCCTTATTATATGTGCTATTGCTTGCCTATCAACAATACGGCCTGTGCCACTGCAGATATGATATCGAATGTGTCTGTAATAGGCACCACATTAAACAATACAGTTGGCACTTGCAACGGAACAAGATATAACAGTTATACCCCTACAAATAATCAAACGGCAACATTATACGCAACTTCTGGTTCAAATACTTATACACTGTCTGTAACTTCAACAAGGTCATCTATTATATCTGTATGGATTGATTATGACCATAGCGGAACGTTTGATGCTTCTGAATGGACCCAGGTGGTTACAGCCAGCACTGCAAATACTGCCGCCACTGTTTCCATTACCGTTCCAACAACTGCCACTTTGGGCTCAATCGGAATGAGAATTCGTAGCAGAGACAATGCAACCACAAATGGTTCTACAGATGCCTGTACCACATTTACAAATGGCATGACCCACGATTATACAATTACTATTGATACCCTAGCTGCATGTGCCGGCAATGTGCAAGCCGGTTCTATCATTTCATCTGCTAATAATGTTTGCCCCAATACCGCAGTAACATTAACCATTAAAGGTGGTTCATACGGAAGTGGCCAGACCATTCAATGGCAATCTTCGCCCGACTCTATTAACTGGACAGATATAAGTGGAGCAACTGGATTGGGAATTAATTCAACTATTACAGCTAAAATATACTTTAGGTATTATACAGTTTGTAGCAATTCATCTACCTCAGATACCTCTAAAACAACTTTGGTGGACTTAGGACCTGCGAACTTATGCTATTGTGTTCCAACCCATCCTACCTGTAATTCTACTGATGAAATTACCAATGTAACTATACAGGGAACCTCCTTAAACAACAGCCCGCAAAGCTGCCCAACAGGAGTTGTAAATCCCTACTATAAATATCCTGCAAAAGGAAACACCACCGCTTTTTTAATACAGGGGAACACCTACCAGCTAGATGTTACCACTTCAGCAAATAACATTATCTCTGTATGGATAGATTATGACCAAAGCGGCACATTCGATGCTTCTGAGTGGATCCAGGTTTGTACCACATCAACAGCCAATACCGCTAATTCTATCAGCATCACAATTCCCAGTGCAGCTATATCCGGAAGCACAGGAATGAGAATAAGATCAAGGGCTAATGGAAATACCAATGGTTCAATAAATGCCTGTACTACTTTTGGTTCAGGCCAGTCGCATGATTATATAGTAACTATCCGAAGTCCTTATGCTTTAGATGCAGGAGTTGCTAGTGTAATTTCTCCCGGCAATTTTGCTTGCTACAGCAGTGCAGAGCCTGTTGCGGTTATTATTAAAAACTATGGAACAGACACTTTAGATATGTCGGCCAATAATGTAAAAGTGCATGTAGGCGTTTCAAATGCAACAACAGCCAGCTTAGACACTACTATTACCAATGGCAAAATTGCTCCGAGTGATACAATGACTATTTACTTTAATAGTACTATAGATTTAAGCAAATTAAACTCAACTTATGATTTCACAGTATATATTTCAGCGATAGATAGTAATGTTTTAAATGATTCAAATAATTTTACTATAACCACAGTCTTGCCACTTTCGCTTGATTATGTAGAAAATTTCAATACGCTTGCAACAATACCTACTTCTTATTTTGCCACAGGGTTTGCAACCAATGCCACAAATGGTGTAGGCAGTAGCAGGGGACTAAGATTAAGTGCAAACAGTACCATTAGTGTAACAGGAATCAATACGCCTATTGTTGGCCCATTATCAACCAAATCCGTATTTAAGTTTAGTTATAAAAATCAATTTTACTTTAACTCTCAAGATTCATTAAATGTGTTGTTAACTTTTGATTGTGGCAAAACATTTAAAGCCATTTATACTTTTAATGCAAATAATACGAGAAATGCTTCTTATAGTAATTTTATTTATGATTTAAGTGCATATAGCGGAAATAATGTTGCCGCAGTTTTTGTTTGTTATAATAATAGTGCATCAACTTATACTATGGATTTCGACAATATGGTGATAGCTGACATGCCCACGGTAAGCCTAGGCCCAGATACTACCAGTTGTGCAGGTGTGGTACTAAATCCCAATCCAAATAATAACAGTAAGTATAGTTTTATCTGGAATAATAATTCAACCAGTAATTCATTAATGGCAAATAGCAGTGGTACCTATTGGGTAACATTAACCGATAGAAGTACAGGACTTACGGCAACAGATAAAATTAAAGTAACAATAAATACATTGGCGGTAAATTTAGGTTCCAACAAAAATATATGTAATGGTTCCAGTGCCAAATTAGATGCTGGAAACTTTGGTGCAGGTACCACGTATGCTTGGAGCACAGGTGCTACTACACAAACAATAACAGTGGCTACAGCGGGCACTTATTCGGTAGTGGTTACAGGCCCCAATGGGTGCAGCGGAACAGACAGTATAACAATTGGTAATTCATCTACCAATGCCTTTGCAGGGTTGGGTATTATAAAAGGAAATCCCTATAATGGTTCCTTCAACAATGGCACGGCCAGCAATCCCGATGCAGTTTGCTCAGGCAGCTCAGTAAACTATGAAATGACACCGCCAACTACTTATGGAAACAGTGGTTACGGAACAAGTTGGGTTATTAGTGGTTTTTCTTTTGCAACTGTAAATGGAAATGTTCTGGATACTGCAACTTATAATACTTCTAGCCCATCATCCAACAATGGCACTTTAAGTTTCTCACCTACCAATGCTGAGGCAGATTCTACCTATATTATAATGCTTACCATACAAGACATTTCATCAGGTTGTGATACTACCCTTGTAAGATATATAAAAGTAAATGGGTTGCCTAAAGTATCACTGGGGTCAGACCAAACAGTATGTCCCACAAATGCTATTACATTAAATCCAGGTAATTTTACTTCTTATATATGGAGTGATGGCTCTACCAATTCATCATTGAATACTTCTAATACAGGTTCTATATGGGTGAAAGTAACAGATGCGAATGGCTGTTCAAATGCTGACAGTATGAACTTGAATAATTATTCCGTAACACCTGTAAACCTAGGTACCGATAAATCTATATGTCCTGGAACTTCAGTTAATTTAGATGCCGGATCAGGCTCATCTTATTTATGGAACACGGGTGCGAGCACACAAACAATTTCTGCAAATGCTGCCGCTACTTTTTATGTGGATGTAACCGATGCCAATGGATGTAAAACCAGAGACAGTATAAATATATCTTTACTGCCAGCTCCCGATGCAAGCTTTAGTAGCGTTAGGGTAAATAATTCAAATAAGAATGTGCAATTCACCGCAACGGATATTACCGCAGGTAATATATACGCTTGGGATTTTGGAGATGGGAATACAAGCACACAACAAAACCCATTGCATGTATATACTGCCGATGGTACTTTTAGTGTGAAACTAACTGTGACCAAAACAAATACTTGTACCGATAGCAAAACTGTGGCAACCATTGTTAATACCAATGTGGTGAGTATATCAGATAAAGTAAATGGGATTACAGTATTTCCAAATCCATATAGTGGTTCAACTTCTTTAAATTATACATTATCAGAAGCTAGTCAAATCCTGATTGAAATATATGATATAACAGGACGCAAAATATCGACCTTGGTAAATAGCAAACAAACAAGTGGACAATATCAATTACCTATCAATACCAATCACCAACTTGCCGGAGGTACTTACACAGTGCGTATATCGGCCAATGGCGAGATGGTGTCGTTGAGGATTGTTGATATAAAATAAATGTTTTAATATGTTACACTAAAAGGTTGGTTTGTTTACACAGACCAACCTTTTTTTATATAATTCTAAATTTATTCAAATTTGATAGACTAAATTTACCGAGTGAAAATTTTAATAATTGAAGATGAAAAGGAACTTGCAGAAAGTATCCAAAACTATCTGAAAACCAATAACATCATCAGTGAGCTTGTTTTCAATATACAAACCGCACTCGCTAAAATTGAACAATATGAATACGATTGTATATTACTTGACCTAATGCTGCCCGATGGAAATGGATTTGAGATATTGGAGGAACTAAAAAAACAAGGTAAAACAGAAGGCATTATTATAATATCAGCAAAAGAAACACTTGAATCACGCATAGAAGGTTTTAACCTGGGGGCCGATGATTATTTGACCAAGCCCTTCCATTTATCAGAACTACTGGTAAGGATACAAGCATTAATCAGGCGGAAAAAGTTTAAAGGGAATAATATTGTCTCTTATAATGAAATTAAAATTGATATACTTTCTAAAACTGTAAAAGTATATGATAAAGCTATTGACCTCACCAAAAAAGAAATTGACTTACTACTATATTTAATCGGAAATGAGAACAAAGTGTTATCCAAAAGTGCAATAGCAGAGCATCTTTCGGGCGATATGGCAGATATGCTCGACAATCATGATTTTGTATATGCCCACATCAAAAACCTGAAAAAGAAATTAAACGAAGCAAAAAGCAATGATTATATTAAAACAGTGTATGGCTTAGGTTATAAATGGCAGAATGACTAAAAAACTATTACATAAAACATCAAGAGCATATTTGATTTTTGCTGTGCTTATTTTAATTATATCAGCACCTCTGTTTTATTTCCTTACCGAGAAATTATACATTGACGATGCAGACGAAGCATTGATACTTCGCAAAAATGAATTTTTGCAATTCTCCGTTTCACAGTTGAAAGAAACGGACATTCCCGTTTGGAATAAATTCAACCGTGATATAAAAATTAAGGAAGCACAGCCATTAAAAAAGGACACCATTTTTTACAGCTATTATTACGATACACTTAATTCCGAAAATGAACCATACAGAGAATTGAATTTGCCTGTTTCCATTGAGGGCAAGCCTTATACCTATTCAGCCCGAATTAACTTGGTGGAAACAGAAGATTTGATGAAAAGCATTGCACTACTTTTTTTCATTATCATTTCACTGTTACTTATTGGCTTATTACTTATCAATAAAAGATTATCACTTAATCTTTGGAAACCTTTTTATGAAACCTTGCTTCAAATAGAACAATTTGAGATTGATAAAAATACCCATATAGTATTACCCGAAACCACTATCGAAGAGTTTAAACGGCTGAATAATTCTATCACCAAATTAATTGAACGCAATACGATTATATATAATAGCCAGCGTGAGTTTATAGAAAATGCGGCACACGAATTACAAACGCCCTTGGCCATATTTCAAGCACAAATAGATACACTCGTCCAGATACCTGATATTACAGAAGAGCAATCAACAATATTAAACAAACTCAATGCTTCTGCTGCTAGACTGACTAAATTAAATAAAAATTTGTTATTGCTTTCCAAAATTGACAACAAGCAATACGAGGCAGTTGAAATCATTTTATTGAATGATATATTCAGTAAGCAACTTGATTTTTTTACAGAACAGGCAAAGGCAAAAAACATTAATATCCAAATTGAATTATCAGAACAAATTACAGTAAACGCCAATCCGGTTTTGGCTGAGATATTAATCAGCAATTTATTTCTTAATGCTGTTAGACACAATATTACCAATGGGATTATAATAGTTAACTTTTCTAATAAATCAGTTACCTTTTCAAATACTGGAAATGGCCAGCCGCTAAGCGAAAGCAAACTATTCCACCGATTTTCGAAAATAAATCCTTCATCAGATGGAAATGGATTGGGCCTGGCTATTATCAAAAAAATAGTTGATATCAATGGATGGTCAATAACATATACTTATCAAAATAATTTGCATATTTTTAAGGTTAATTTCTAAAAAAAAATATACTCACCCGATTTCCAATTTCTCATCATCATAAAATATATTAAAATGAAAAAAATATTACCATTAATTATTATGATACTCTTACTGAGTATGATAAATTGCAATTCAAAACAGGGCTGCACAGACAGCAAGTCCATCAATTATGATACTAAGGCAAAAAAAGACAACGGTACCTGTGTACAAACAGATTACCTGCTGCAACCACAAGTAGTAACTAACCTAGATGCAATTCTTAAAGAATCCTCTGGCCTATTAAATACCAATAATATAATATGGAGTTTTGGCGATTCGGGCAATAAGAATGAAATATACTCCATTGACACTAATAATGGAAGTATAAAAGCAACGGTTACGCTAACAGGTGCGTCCAATACAGATTTTGAGGATATCGCACAGGATTCTACCTATATATATATTGGAGATTTTGGGAACAATAATGGCGACCGACAAAACTTGGTAATATATAAAATACCAAAGCAAACCAATTGGAATATTACTAATAATATTTCACCTGAAGCTATTCGTTTTACCTATCCAGACCAAACAAGTTTTAGTAGTAACAGCAAAACAGATTTCGATTGTGAAGCCATGATAATACAGAAAAATCAGGTATATATTTTTACAAAAAACCATAATAATCAACATACCAGACTATATAAACTCCCCACCAAAGCTGGAAATTATACTGCAGAATTAATAACGAGTTTCGACAGTTATGGACTAATAACTGGAGCAGATATAGCTGATGATGGGAGCAAAATTGCCCTTACTGGCTTCAATCCCACAAGTGATATTGCTTTTGTATGGGTATTATATAATTTTACAAATAACCAATTTTTTTCAGGAAATAACAAATTGATAAATATAGGACCAAGAACTGTTGTTGGACAGGTTGAAGGCGTTTGCTTTTCAAATAACAATATGCTATATATATCAAATGAACAGAAATATACTGTACCTGCCAGAATTTGGAAATTAGATATTTCAACAGTAAAATAAAAATCTAAATTAATTCAAAATCATACACCAATTTCGTATCCAAATTAATAAATAACCAAAATGAAAAAACTAATCACACTAATCGTATGCGTTACGATTGCCATCAGCACGTTTGCTACTGATGTTCCACAAGCTGTTAAAGCAGCCTTTGCTAAAAAGTATCCCAATATTACCAAAGTAAAATGGGACAAAGAAAATGAAAACTACGAAGCCAGTTTCGATCTTAATGAAGAAGACTGCTCAGTGCTGTTTGATGCAAGTGGCAATATCCTCGAAACTGAGATAGAAATTGAACTTAACCAATTGCCCAAAGGAGTGTTGGAATATGTAAAAGCCCACTACCCTAGTAAAAAAGCCAAGGAAGCCGCTAAGATTATAGACGACAAAGGAACTGTTACTTATGAAGTGGAATTAAAAGGTATGGATGTGTTGTTTGATGCTGAAGGAAAATTTATTAAAGAAGTTAAAGACTAATCTGCCATAGTCAATATGGGACTTTTTGAATTCAATATTCAATCAAAGTTCGCAAACTCTTATTAGTTTCTTCCCTCTTAAAATACCCTTAAAAATTTATATAATAGTGGTCATTTTATGATGATGAGATAAAACTATATATAGAATATTGTAATTAAGGGGGGAGAAATTATTTATATTCTTGCAAAAACCCTATCATCATAAAAAATTAAAAAAAATGTTTGAAAATAAAAAAAAACTTTTTTTGACTATTTGCTTTCACCTTGTTTTTTTACTTGTATCATTTCAAGTTACAAATGCTCAAAATAACTTAACCTATTATATAACTGCGGCCACACAAAACAGTCCTTTAATTAACGACAATAAAAATCAAAACAAGGCTAATCTATTGGAATCTGAGCGGCTGAAAGCATTTTATACCAAGCCACAAATAGGGATTACTGCCAATTATCTCTTTTCTCCAATCATTTCAACTGACAATAATATAACTCGTTTTGAACCCAACGCAAAAACTGCAGATAATTATGTAGGTTATGATTTGGCTGTTTCCAATTCGGGATTGTATCAGGCATTAGTGAACGTAACACAACCACTTTTTAATGGTGAACGCTATAAAACAGCAAGCACCCAATTCAATATTGCCTCGCAAATTAATTTGAACAATGCCAAAATATCTGCCCACGATATTGAGAAAATAGTAACAGATCAATATATATTGTGCCTACAAGATAATAAACAAACGCAGTATGCAGAAGCGATGGTGAAATTATTGGATGAGCAAAAAACTATTCTTAAAAAATTAACAGAAGGTAGTATATACAAACAATCAGATTTAACTTTATTAAATATTGAGCATCAAAATTTCTTGGCTCAGCTCCTAACTTTTAAGGCCACCTATCGCAGGGATTTGATGGACCTAAATATTCTTTGCGGAATTAACGATACCACACTGATCCAACTTCAAAACATTAATCTGGGTTTGAGTGGTAATGTTTCAAATTCTTTGTTTCTGGAAAAGTACAATTTGGATAGTTTGAACTTGATTGCTCAGCAAAAAATATTTGAATTGAAATACAAACCACAGGTAAATCTCTTTGCCAATACTGGCTTAAATGCAGTTTATGCACCAACTATTCCCCAACGATTTGGATTAAACGCAGGAATTAGTTTTACTTATAATTTTTTTGATGGTAATCAGAAAAAAATCAATCAAAATAAAACCCAGATATTGGAGCAATCGGTTTCGTATTACAAAGAAAATTTCATTACACAAAACACCGTTCGCAAATCAAAAATATATATCGAATTACAGTCGTACACTGATAGGGTTTCTATTGCCAAGCAACAACTAAAAGATTATGATTTGCTTTTGAGCAACTACAAAAAAGAAATTGTATTAGGCCAACTTTCTATACTCAATTATATTATGGTTTTAAAAAATATAGCAACGGTTCAGCGAGATTATACCTTGCTTTTTTCGCAACAACAAGCACTCATCAATGCCTACAATTATTGGAATTGGTAAACAAAAAGAAAAATGAAACGATTAATTATATATATTACAATTGGATTTACTTTCTGCTTGACCTCATGTGGGAGCAAATCTGAAGTACAAAACGATGAAACGACCGCACCCAAAACAACAGTTAAGGTTGTGTCAATTAATAATGGTTCGATAGCTGATGAACTTATTCTATTTGGAACAACCATTTATTTGAAACGAAATTTGGTAACTGCTTCCATTCCTGCATTTATCACACAAGTAAATATAAAACTGGGCGACAAAGTAAATAAAGGTGATATATTATATATATTACAATCGAAAGAGAGCCGAGCATTGGGCAATGATATTTCAAAGATTGATATAACATTAAATAATTTTGGGATAATCAATGTAAAAGCACCTGCATCGGGTATTATAAGTACGTTAGATAAACAACAGCCCGGAGATTACGTATTGGAAGGTATGCAGCTTTGCACCATAGCCGAAAGCAACGATCTGGTAATTCAGGTAAACGTACCTTTTGAATTTACAGCCTATACAAAAATAGGAAATAATTGCAAACTTATTTTGCCTGATAACACTTCGCACAATGCCACATTTACAAGAGCATTAACTACTATGAACGTTACTGCACAAACGCAAACTATTTTGGCAAAATGTAGCGAGAATTTATTTCTACCAGAAAATATGCTGGTAAAAGTTAGTATAAATAAGGGAACACAAAATGAAAAACAAGTGCTTCCAAAATCTTGTGTGTTGAGCGATGAAATGATGAAAGAGTTTTGGGTAATGAAATTGATTAATGATACAACAGCGATTAAAATACCTGTGCGTATTGGCAATAAAAATTCAGAAAATATTGAGATTTTATCTCCACAATTCAATGTATCCGATAAAATAATAAGTACTGGAAATTATGGTTTGTCTGATACTGCTTTAGTAATTATAAACAAGGAAAATAAATGATCGGGCAGAATTATTTTCAGGTATTCAAAAAACCGATTCTATTTATTGGCACCATATTATTGGTGGCGGGTATGTTTTCATATAACCAAATGCAAACCAACTTGTTTCCCGAAGTATTGTTCCCAAGAATTACTTTAATAGCAGATGCCGGACAGCAGCCCATTGACCGCATGATGATAACAGTGACCAAACCACTGGAAAGTGCGGTAAAAAAAGTAAAAGGAGTGCGGGTAGTAAAAAGCAGCACAAGCCGTGGCAGTAGTGTTATTGATATTTTTTTTGATTGGGGAATCGATATATATAATGCCAAAACACAAGTTGAAAGTCGCATCAACGAAATAAAAAATTTCTTGCCGCCAGGTGTAAGTATTGCTGCTGAAGCAATGAACCAATCTACATTTCCTGTTTATGGTTATACTTTAGAAAGCAAAAAACACGGCTTGGTTGCATTGCGAGACAAAGCTAATTTAATTGCCCGTCCCATGTTCTCGCAAGTACAGGGCATATCAAATGTGGTAGTACGGGGAGGTAAAAACAAAGAGTTTGTTATCATACCTGATGCTATTAAAATGGCTTCGTTAGGTATAACACCAAATGCAATTATTACTGTTTTTAATAACAACAACTATGTATTGTCAAATGGTGTAATGGAAGATTATAATCATTTATATTTATCACTTACTGACACGCGGTTGATAAGCATTGACGAGTTGGGAAATAGTATTATAAAGAATGATGGTGTGCGGCTAACCAAATTAAAAGATATAGCTAAAATAGAAGTAAAAGAACAGGTAGAATTTATTGTAATTAATGCAAATGGAAATGATGCTGTTTTATTGGATTTAGTAAAACAACCCAGCTTCAACCTAATTGATTTTGCAAAAGATTGTGAAACCAAGTCAGCCGAAATTCAAAAGCAATTGCCAGAAGGTATGATAATAAAGCCTTATTATAATCAATCAGCATTTGTTGGCGATAGCATCCATAGTGTTGTAAAAACTATTTATGAAGGGTTGTTTTTGGCAATTATTGTAATGATTATATTCCTGCGTTCCTGGAGGGCAAGTTTGGTGGTAATGCTTACCATACCCGTAACGTTGGCTTTCTCCTTGTTAGTATTATACTTGGTTGGAATCAGTATTAATATTATGTCTCTTGGAGCCATTGCTGCATCCATCGGATTAATTATCGACGATGCAATTGTTATCATAGAACAGATATACCGCAAGCATGAAGATGAGCCGACCAAAGACCGATTTACAGTTGTAAAAGAAGCCATCCATGATTTATTCCCTGCTATGATTGGTTCTTCATTGGCAACTATTGTTATACATTTTCCTTTCCGTTTAATGAGCGGTTTGGCAGGGAGTTTCTTCAAAGAATTATCGGATACCATGCAACTCACTATGATAACTTCTTTTCTTGTTACATGGTTATTACTTCCAGTTTTTCATATTATAATAGGTTTCAAACTACCGAAGAAATCACATCACAAAACAAAAGAACAAAGCATTAAAAACTTGCGTTGGCTTATATGGTTTTTCAACAAGCCAATAATTGCCATAGGACTTATTGTTATATTTATATATTCTGCCTTCTTTAGTTTCGGAAAACTTGAAACTGGATTTCTTCCTAACCTTGACGAAGGTTCTATTGTGCTTGATTATTTCACACCACCTGGTACTTCTATTAAAGAGAGTGATCGGCTGTGCCGAGAAATGGAAAAAATTATTATGAAACATCCTGATATTGCCACCTATTCACGGAGAACGGGAACTGCAATGTCTTTTAGATCGGTGCAACCAAATGAAGGTGATTATTTAATACAGCTAAAAAAAGATAGAAAGCAAAACAGTTTCGAAGTAATTTCTGATCTTAGAAATGAGATTAGTAGCAATGTACCTGTCGTGGATATTTCCTTTGGGCAACGCATCTCCGACCTGCTGGGAGACCTAATGAGTACATCTAAACCGATTGAGGTAAAAATATTTGGCAGTGATTATACTATACTAAGACAGCTTTCAATAAAAGCTGAACCCATACTAGCAAGTATTAAAGGAGTAGCCGATGTTAACAACGGAATGATTCTAGCCGGACCTACACTTTTGTTTACACCCAAACAAGAATTACTTACGCAATATAAAATAACACTTCTTGATTTTCAAACCCAGCTATCTGCTTATACAGGTGGCGTAACACTAGGCAGCAATGCAAACCAGCCCACACCCTCGCCAGCCCAAGCAGCCATGACAGCGGGTATACAAATAGGACAAATGCAGGATGGTGAACAGATGCGACGTATAGTAATGAGATATACAAACCTAAATGTAAATGATGTTGAATATCTCAAGCATCAATTAATATTTCTGCCCGATGGCACTACACGCCCACTTACTTTTTTCAGTGATATAAAGATTCTTCCAAGTGAACCCGAGCAACGTAGGGAAAATCTTAAATCGGTGATTGCTCTTACAGCTCGTTTAGATAACCGTGATTTAGGAAGTGCCATTGCCGAAATACAACATCAACTCACTACCAAACTGGCATTACCTAAAGGATATTCTATAGTATATGGTGGAGCTTATTCTGAGCAGCAACAATCATTCAAAGAACTGATGATGATTTTAATATTGGCTTCTCTTTTAGTATTTGGTGTTTTTATGTTTTTGTTCAAAGAATGGTTGCTTTCTCTTTTGCTTTTATTCATTTCCATTATGGGAATTTGCGGCTGCATCATTGCATTATATATTACAAATATTCCTTTGAATGTAAGCAGTTATACTGGTATTATTATGATTGTAGGAATACTTGCAGAAAACGCAATTTTCACAGTAGCCCAATACCGTTTTAATATGCAGCAAACTAATAATGTTGACCAATCAATAAATTATGCTATTGCATTACGGATAAGACCAAAACTAATGACTGCAATCGGTGCAATTTTGGCTTTGATGCCTTTGGCTTTGGGAATTGGTTTAGGAGCACAAATGCAACAACCCTTGGCAGTAGCCGTTATCGGTGGTTTTGTGGTAGGATTGCCAATGTTGTTATTGGTATTCCCGAGTTTAATGAGGTTGTTATATAAAAAGAAATTGAATCCTTAAACTAAATTCAAATAAGAAAAGTGAAGTTGCATGACACGGATTTTTGCGTCAATAGTATATATACAATTACGGAGTAATAGTTACATCCACAATCCACTTTGCAGTACCTTCACAATTTGCATCCGTTGATTTAAAATATTTATTACCAACAAGGCGTTTTTTTACAAAATCAAAATTCTTCATATCTGTTGTACCCGGAGCAGCTGCAACGCTTTTAATTACACCTTTGCAATCTACAGAAAGCAGTACTTTCAAATATCTAATAGTAGATATATCGGATGCTTCATCTGCAAACTCAAATGGTTTTATTTGTTTGGGGCGTTGTTCAGCAGGAAGATGACCTTTACCATCCTTTTTACCCCAAATGTTGCCAATATTATCAGTGCCATTCCCAGGGCCACCAGGCATATTACTTTCGCCATCTCCAAGTGGTTTACCTTTCTTTTTTGAAGGAGTGAATGCAGAGTTTTTTTCTGGTTTGGGGTTGTTTTCCGAAGTGTTCGTATTTGTATTACTTGAACTATTTTTCTTAATCACATGGTCACCGCTTCCTTCATTAGCATTCGCATCCACTTCATTATTTGAAGATGCATTTTGTGGCTGTGCACTTTCATCCCCTCCACCATCGCCACTGCTATTCTCCATTGCAGGCCCACCTGTTTCTGATTCACCTAGGCTTACAAACTTCATATATACAATTGGGTTTTCAACTACAGGTTCAGGTATGGGGAATTTCACAAACAATGCAATAATCAGAATTAGAGCAGCACCCAAAAGCATATATATAACACCCTGCTGTTTGCTGTTTTTGGTAGTCGATTCTATTTGCGATTGAAATATCATATTGCTTTATATAAATAATACTAAATTAGTAAATTAAAGTACTAAATTAATTGGAAGGCTTTTGTGTGGCTATAATAGAACTCACTTTATATTTTTGTAAGATACCTGTAACGGGTGCTATATATTCCCAAGATGCTCCTTTATCTATTATCACATTTACAACAGGTTCTGTTTTGCCTATTATAAAAGCTTGTATTTTGGCTTCAAATGCTGAAAGTTTTATTTCTACATTCTCTATATATATATTCCCATCTTTGTTTATAACAATAGCCATATTCTGCTTCAACTTCTGCGTGCCATCTGCCTTAGCCAAAGTTACTTTTTGAAAAGTAGGTATTGCAAAAGTGGCCGTTAATAAAAAAAACAACAGCAAAAAGAACAATATATCGTTCATCGGTGCAGCATTGAAACTACTTAGGGCTTGCGTTTTGCGTTTAAAGTTCATATTATATTTAGTGGTAAGGAATAAGGGGTAAGGAGTAAGTGCCATACGGCGAGAAATTATTCCTTAATACTTATTTACTTGTTATAATGTATAAAATTCATGTTTTATTTTTTTAGTAATCAGTGCCATTCGGCGTCAGCCCCTTATTCCTTATTCCTTATTCCTTATTCCTTATTCCTTATTCCTTGCTCCTTATTCCTATTATGCTGGTTCCTCAAGTACTTCAATAAAATCTAAACTTGCTGTTTCTAATTGTGTCACTACTTTTTGTACCATAATGTTTAATATATTATATCCAAAAAATGCGATGATACCTACCACCAATCCGCCTGCTGAGGTTACCATTTTTACATTGATACCTTTTGCTATACCTGCAATTTCCACATTACCTGCGGCGGCTATATCATTGAACGCAATCATCATTCCTATTACAGTTCCCAAGAAACCAAACATGGGTGCGGCACCTGCTACAATTGCCAATACGGGCAATCTTTTCTCTAAACGGGCTACTTCTATTTTACCGGTATTTTCCATACTGGCTTCTATATCTTTTAGCGGCCGGCCAACACGGGTAAGTCCTTTTAATATAACACGTGCTATCGGCGTATTGCTTTTTTCGCACATCAGTTGTGCTGCTTTTATATTATTGTTTTGTATCAAATCTTTTAATGCTGGCAGAAAATTATGATCGCCCATCATGGCTTTGCGAACTGTAATAAAACGCTCAACAAATACATATATCGACAATACAAAAAGGATAGCAATGGGCACCATAATGGGTCCGCCGGCCATCAGTAATTCTAACATGCTTTTTTGTTCTACCACTGCCTGTGTTACAGGAACCGCGGCTGCTGAAGTTGTTGCTTGTAATAACATTTATTCTAATTGTTAATGGTTAATGATTAATGGTTAGTTATTAATGGTTAATGATTACTTATTTGTGGTTAATACTATACATAAATATCTATCGTAAGTCCATTAACAATTAATCATTAACCATTATTATATATTATTTCTGTACTATCTTAGCCTCTGGGTAGGTCTTAACAATTTGCTCTAAAACATCATCCATTATATCTTCATTATTGCTGCGACAAATTCCCACCCAGATTTTCCCGCCCTCTTTATAGCAAGGCTTTGCTTGCGTTAAGCCATTTTGGTGAAGGATGTTGGCATACGCACCGGCCAATGATATATTATCAAATGATTTGAGCACAATTGTATAATCAGTTTTTCTATCAAAACCTATTTGGTTTATCGCTGTGATAATTTTAGTATCTAACGAAATTTTTGGAGAATTATTGTTTGCACTTTCTGATGATGCAAATGGATTGCTGAATAAATGTTCCCAATTAAAAGAAAACAAACTTGCTTTTTGATCCGTGTTTACCATTACCGATGCAAACGAAAGTAAAGATACCATAATAATAAGCAAAGTATTCACCACTATCCTATTCACCGACCTACGACGCTTGGTGGTCACTTGTTTTGCAGGTCTGCGATTCTCGATACGGGCTTTAATTTTGCGTTTCAGTTTTTCATTTTCATGACGCACCATCGGAATAGCCTGTATCGTTACAAGCCCGTAAGTATGCTTATCAAAATTATTTTCTATCTCAGGATGAAAGGTAAGCACCTCTTCTTGGTCTATCACAAAATTTCCAATCTTGTCCAGAGTCGCTGACTTATCGCTGTGCAGTTGTTGCCTTAAGTTTATTACCTGTGAGGCAATGTGTTGAAGGGCAACTTCATAACTCACATTCTCTTGCTTGGCAATAGTTTGTGCCAATAAACCATCATTAATATTGAGCCCGTGGTTAAAAGCAATTTTTTTGCCCGGAGGCGATATTTTATGGGCAACATGGTTGAGCTGTGAACTAACGCGACGGCTAATAAAACCGCCTAATTCGGGTACTATCACACAATTGTGTTCAAACAAAAGTTCATGTACGTACTGCCCTAAATTTACTTGAATATTGGTTTGCATACCTTGCAAATGTAAATGATTTTTTTTGCCCGTTTTATTGAACAAACCATTTAAAGATGAATTGCCCTCATTTACAAATGTTTGCGATGAGGTGGTAGTTTTCCACAACTTATCTTTCCAGTTTTCGAAACGAATCCATACCCGCATCAGAAAAGGAATTTCCTGTTGCCCGTCCATGGGATTTCCCATTCCCTGCCCTTTCCAAAAACTACTAAAAGGAATAAAAATAAAACCGTGCTTCTCCGCCTCCGTTGCTTGCTGCTTTTCAGCATCCATTGCTTCAGCAGGTTTTCCTGCCAACTGCTCCAGTATTTTCTTATTCTTTTCGTTTTCTCCTTTTACCATATATTTATAGTGTAATGGTTATACCAATTTGGGCATTAATTCCTACTACAGGATATCCGTACCATTTTATATATTTATTGGAAATGATATTGTTGATGTTCAAAAACATACTTACATATTTTGTGTACCGATAATCTGCACCCAAATTAATGTCGGTAAATGGTTTCATTAATTCATTATCATATTGCTTGCTGATTTTATTGTACTTAACCATATATCTTGCTCCTGTATAATTGAGCTGCAAATTCATATAGAGTTTTTCACCCAATTTATAAGTAAAATTATTCTTCCATTCAAAGGTAGGAAGTTGGGAAGCCTTGGTAATAATGGTATCGGTCAATTTGTAACTGTACAAATTAATTGTTGAATAAATATCAAGTTTATTATCCCAATGGTAATGAAGGTTCAATATTAATTTCTTAACGCCGGCTGAAAGTTGTATCAAATCCATTGCATGCAGATAGGTAGAATCTAATGTATATATTACCAAGTTGTCCATATTGGTATATTTTGCTTCGATACCAAAATCTAAATCATTATTGATATGACCTTTCACACCCAAGTTCAAATTGAAATTCTTACTATTGTCCAGTTTAATATTGCGAGAAATAAATGGATTAACTTGGTATATATTTTTTAACGTATATTTTTCCCAGTCACCCCACAAACCAGTAAATATTTTATACTTCTTGGCTATGATATATTCTAATATGATCTTGGGATAGAACTGAAACAAATTGGGATTGGCAGTATCCCTGTTCTGATTGAGCAGTATGGCATTAAAACCCAATATGGCTTTAAATTTATTGGATACCATATAATATTCTGGTTGTATTTTGAAAAATCTCCTATCATATTTTTCTCTAGGATTTATATACTGATCTACATCCAAGAGTAAATCGGTTTTAAGTAAATTCCCCCTCACTATTTTTTTTATATTGCCATTCAAAATCAAACATTGCTCATTCACCTCTTTCGACCTAACCAGGTTATCATACTTTAAGTCGAGGCGGTAGTATAAGTTGGTACTGTCAAATGTTTTGCTGCCTGTATAGGTATTTAATTGTATATTCTGATATGGATTATATAATGCTGCCTTCGAGAATGTATCGGGTTTAGCTACTGCATAGTAACGATATACCTCTCGGTTATATAATAGTACACCACCACTGATACTTTTATCACCTGTATAATTTCCTGCAAAATGTAATTGATTGTTAGAGTATTTATTCTTTCCATTCAATGAGTAATGACGGGCATTTGCAGCCATCGTCCAATTTCTAGACCGCAGATTATTGAACGACACTTCTAGCAGTGGACTATTATAATTACCAAAACCAAGTTTGGTGAAATTGCCATTTAAAGCAGTCAGTTTTTCTTGTGGTAAATTAATTGCTTTATAACCGGGTGTATTGATTTGAAAATTGGGTTCAATACTATTAAAAGTATAACTAAAAGGTGGCATTAAAACCAATGCTGTTTCGGGCAATGGCGTGATTGCTTTTTTAATGGATTCCTGTATCTTGGGTTTGTAAGGTCTGTATATAGTAATATGCCCTTTCTCCAGCGTGTCAGCTTGGGCAAAAACAAATTGAATATTGCAAATAAGTAGGAATATATATATAATATGTTTTTGCATGGAATTAAAAATCCTTAACTTCTTTATTTTCTTTATCCTTTTCTTCCTGATTCTTGGTATCGTTCAATTTTTGTTGCTGGATTAAATCTTCACGGTTCTTTTCTTTATTGTTCAATACATCAAATTTTTCCTTTGCCGTTTTCACAATATCTTCGGGGTCAGATTCCGATTTTTCATAATTGTCTATCAGACTTTGTAAGGTATATTTTGCTTGGTAATCATCCTTTTGCTTAATATAATGATCGGCTAAAACCAGATAGCCTTTTGCAACCCAATAATCATAATCGGGATATTGTTCGCTCAATTCAAATACTGCTTTTTTGCAATTGATGGTATCTCCGTTTTCGAAATATATTAAAGCAATATAATACTTGCTTTCTGCACCACGCTTGGTCTTGCTGTTCTTTACCACATCTTTAAAATAATTGAGTGCGGTAATTTTATCATTTGCATAATTTATTTTACCTAAATGATATTTTGCTTCATTTACGTAATCTTTTTCTATACCCGGCAACTCAATTGCTTTCTCTGCTGCAATTCTTAGTTTTTCTATTTGGCCCAATTTATCAGCACAACGCATTTGACCTACAATGGCCAAAGTTTTATTCTCTTTTACTGATGAATTTGGTTCCAATTTTTCAAAATATTCTAATGCTTTTTGATAGTTTTTTAAGTTATAATAATAATTACAAACCCATTTCAGACTACGCTCAGTATATTCATTGGGCTGACGGGTAGCTATCCATTCATATTCAGGTAGGGCTTCTTCTTTGCGGTTTCTGCGGTTTAATATTTCCGCTTTCAAATAGTGCGACTTTAATATATAAGCACCATCGGGAAATTCATTAATATATTTACCCAATACTTCCAATGCCCGCAGCGAATCTTTCCTATCCAGCATATTCATTGCCGATTCATACATCAGCGTGTCTTTCTCAGCAGTGTTCGATTGATAAATTTTAATACCATTGGCTTTGGCCCACTCATCAAACTTATCAAATTCCCCATTTTCAGTATATATAGTTTTCAATATTTCCAATCCTTCATGTGCTTCTTCGCTCTCGGGATATTTTTTTAAGATATATTGAAACTGTTCAATTGCTTTATTGTTTTGTTTCTGGTTATAGAATATCAAACCAATATTTAATTGAGCCCTTCTTACCAATCCCACTGGGCTTTTGTGCGATTGTATCAAATCGTTAAAACTCTCTACCGCTTGATCGTATTTTTCTAAATTAAAATAAGTATAACCCAATTCATACAATGCTTTTTCATACAAATCACTGTTCTCATATTTTTCAATAAGTTTGGTTATACTATTGATTTTATCATAAGGCTTATTTTGCAATCCATATATAATACCCATCTGAAACAAAGCATAATCTGCATCGGGCGAATTTTTATTGATCACATAATTATATTCATTAGTAGCTTTGATATATTCTTTCTGTAAAAAATAATTATCAGCCAAACGGGAATGGGCATCTAGCACCAGTTCTCCTTTGTTTCCAAAATAGGTTTCAGCAGCAATAAATTTTTCAAGCCACACATTCGATTGCTGATATTTGTCCAGTTTTAAATAACAGTAACCCAAATTATAAAAAGCGGTAGTATAATGAAATGTTATAGCAGCCATAGGATCTCCTTCAAACTCTTTATAAAAATCTATGGCTTTACCGTATTCTCCTTTTTGATATGCAATTTCTCCCAACCAAAATACTGACAACGATTTAAACTTCATATCATGATTATAGGAATAACTTTTCTCAAACAATTTTGATGCCCCATCAATGTCGTTTGCTTTGTATAATTCCTCTCCCCTACAGAAGGCACATTTTTGGATAGCCAACTCAATACTTGCATTTTTAACTTTAATTCCTTCTAATATACCCAGAGCTTTTGCATATTGTTTGGTATTTAATAATAAGCTACTCAATATATTTTTTGCTTCGTCACCAAATTTAGAATCAGGGTAGTTATTGATAAAGTTTTGTAACGAAGTAATAGAACCTCCCTGCATCGGGAATATTTCTGCACTTAGTTTCGCATAATTATATTGGGATTCTTCTTTTATATTTTTATCATGGTCATATTTCCCGGCATTATAATATGCAGCACGGGCATTTTCAGGCTTGTCAAGATATATAACAAAACAATTTGCCAAAGTATATTGTGACTGTTGGTATAATAAATTATTATGATCAGCGATACGCGAAAGACGATAAACAGCAGCACTGTAATCTTTATTTTTTAGATGGCTATAACCCAAAATATACAATTCGCTATCGGTAAGTTCCTTTGATTTGGAACGGTTCTCGAGCAATTCAGCCGCTTTGTCAAATTCTTTCAATTCGTAATACGACAAGCCCTTGAACAAATAAATATCGGGCAGAATTTCTTTCCCTGCTTTGTCAGTATTCCATTTCACACTTTGGGCATAGTCTTTTGTTCTGTATGAAATTTGACTGAGATATAAGGGTACAACTTTACTATAAGGCTCCACATCAATGCAATTTTTTAAATGATTTTGGGCGAGTTTATCTTTTCCCTGCATATAATATATATATCCCAAATAATAATTTGCATCATGATACTTTATTCCAATATCATTTTCCTGATTGTTATCAATCTCAGGCATTGTGGTAAAGGATTTTATGGCATCATCATATTTGTTCAGCTTATATTCGCTATATCCTTTTTCAAAATAGTATAAATGTTTTAAATCAATCCTTAAAGCTGCGGCATCAACTATCTCAAATGATTTCAATGCATCTTTATATTGTTTGTCTCTAAAATAAATATGGGCAATATAATATGTGGCTTCATCGTATTTAGAATGTGTGGGATAACCCTGCGTAAACGATTTCCATAAATTAATGGCATCGTTTCCATACTGATTGGTGGCACACAGGGCAATATAATAATTCCCTTCAGCCTTAATATTCTCGTCGGGATTTTGCGTTAATGCTTGTTCAAATAAACTTCGGGCAGCCCCATATTTTTCTTTTTCTAGCAACTCCACTGCCCGCTTGTAAGTATATACAGGTTCGTCGAAGTAGCCCGTCTTTTGTGCATGGGCAACAAATGCACTTTGTAAACCTATATATAATAAAGCTAAATATAATTTCTTATGCATGAACAGTTCAGTCCCAGTTTTTTTTAACCGTTCAAAATTATTATACTTACTATGAAGGAGTTTTTTTATCTATCCACTAAACCACAGGGCTGTACAGAATAGTGGACAAGGCTTCACATTGCTATAGTTGTCGATGATATCGACTATTGGCAAAGAAGCTATGCAGCGATATTCAACCCCTTCAGGGTTGCCATCCATTGCACCATTCTATTCCCCACAATTCTTGTGGGGTTATTCAAATTGAATCCCTTCAGGATTCTTTCGCCTATTTGCGACAAGTCTGAAGGACTTGAATTCGAATAACCCTGTATGAAATGCAGGGACATGAACACCTAGTCAAATGCAACCCTGAAGGGGTTGAATAGCGTCATAAATTGCAGTATCAAAACCACATGTTACACAGAAATAGAAAATCACAAATCATTAATTCGCAACTCAAAACTCAAACCCCACTTTCCCCATCTCATCCCAAAAACCCGGAAATGATTTTGAGACCACATCAGGATTATTAATCTTCAAATCACCATAAGCAGCGAGTACTGAGAATGCCATTGCAATGCGATGGTGGACAGGGGCCTTAACCGCGAGAATCGCAAAGATTACGCAAGGAATGTATTATAAATTCCTTGCGTATTTGCGATAAAAACTTCTACAACTTATATATCAACGAAAGTTTGGTACATTTTGTACCGACAAAATCACTGTAATGTCTTACCCTCCAAGTAGTATAGATAGGATAGTGTGTCTCACTAACATGCGTAAAACCCAACTGTATGGAAGTTTGCAAGTCGATATGCTTTCCCAACTCAATTCCAACTCCATATCCCAAAGCAAATTGTAAAAAATTCATTACCCTAACATGTGAATGCAATTTACTATATAAGTCAGTACTATGATTAACTGCTGCATGATGAGATGCGAAAAATTGTGTTTGCAACATCCCATACCATTTACCTTTGGCTAATGGTGTTCTATATCCATAACATAACAATCCACCAGAGCGAGTTAAAATGTTTGAATCAAAAACAAAACTTCCATAGGAATTTGAAGTTCCAATATACTCATATGAAAAAACATACCCAACTCCAAAATATGAATTCTTTAATTTAAAATTTGCTTGCAGAGTTTGTGATGTAAAGATTATGCCCTCCACATCATTGTACAACATCAAATCTGATTGTATCGAATGCAGCTTTACTTTGCTCAGGTTTTGTGATACGCTTGAATTGACTGTAAAAAATACAACCACAAGTACTATTATAATTCTATTTACACTTTGCATCGCAGATTGATAAGGTTTTATTAAAAATTTTATTGTTATTGGCATCATATATCATATAAAGAAGCAAAGCTGTTTTATCCAACTTCTGAGTTTGGTTTTAAATCCCAAAAGTTTTTATAAAAACAATCCGGACTTGAGTTCAAAATTATTATACTTACCCAAGGCAGTTTTTTTTTATCTATCCACTAAACCACAGTGTTGTACAAAATAGTGGACGGGGATTCCAATGGTTTATTGGGCAACATAGATGCTCCAAAGATGCCCGTAGTGAAAGAAAAAATCCAAGCAGAGGTTTTTTGTGTATCAAAATCGCTTACTTTTCCGTTAACTTTGTACATGAATTGCAAATGATATGACCGCCTACCAAACACTACTCTCCAAACTCGACGAATTTATACGCAAATATTATAAGAATCGCCTTATAAAAGGTGGTATTTTGGTGTTCAGTATTTTGCTGGCATCATGGCTCAGTGCGGTATTCCTAGAGCATTTCGGGCATTTCAATACTACTGCCCGTTCTATTATGTTCTACTTTTGGGTGCTGCTTTCATTGGGTGTAACCGGATATTATATCGTGGTTCCTTTGCTCAAACTTTTTAAGATTGGGCAGCACATCAACTACGAGCAAGCATCTACTATTATAGGCAATCATTTTGGCGAGGTGAAGGACAAACTGCTCAATGCCCTGCAACTGCAGCAGAATTATGCTAATGAACATGAAGGCAGCCTGCTGATGGCGGGTATAGACCAAAAAATAAAAGAACTTAGTCCTGTACCTTTTGCTCGTGCGGTCAATTTTAAAAGCAATTATAAATATGTAAAGTATGCGGCAGTGCCCTTGCTGGTGCTGATTACCGTATTGGTGGTCTCGCCCAAAATAGTTACTGAGGGCAGCAAACGTATTATAGACCACGATACATTTTTTGAGAAAAAAGCTCCGTTCGATTTTATTATATCAAGCAAAAAATTAGAAGCATTTCAAAACAATGATTATGAACTTGAACTAAAAACCCAAGGTGCCGAACTGCCCGATGAAGTATATATAGAACTTGGCGGCAAGCCTTACCGTATGGAGAAGAATGGGCTTAACAAATTTCATTATACACTAAAAAATTTACAGAAGTCATTCGATTTTCGTTTCACCGCTTCCGATTTTTCTTCCAATGGTTATCATTTCGATGTGGTGCCTTTGCCCGTAGTTTTAAATTTCGAAATACAAATAAATTATCCTGCATATTTAAACAAACAAACAGAAGTATTACAGAATACCGGTGATATAACAATCCCTGCGGGTAGCGAGGTGAGTTGGAAATTTGTGACCAGCCATGTAGAGCAAATGGAATTAAAATTTGGCGACAATACACATATAAATAGCCAACGCAGCGACGATGCTTATACATTTACCAAACGATTTACGCAAAGCACAACTTATAGTTTAATTCCTGCAAATAGTTATGTAAAAAATAGTGACAGTATGAGTTATGGAATTAGTGTAGTGCCCGATGCGTATCCCACGGTGGACGTGGAAGAGAAGAAAGATAGCTTTAATACCAAAGTGAGTTATTTTGGTGGCGATATAGGTGATGACTATGGATTAAGTCGTTTATCATTCAATTATAAATATATAAAAACCACGGATGAAAGTTTGCTGAAAAAGCCTGCGGTGAGTTTGCCAATTAATATAAACCCAAGTAAAACCCAACAAGCATTTTATCATTATTTTAATTTCAGTGAAATAAAAATTAATCCGGGTGATGAGATTGAATATTATTTTGAAGTATGGGACAATGATGGGGTGAATGGCAGTAAAGCCGCCCGCTCACGAGCCATGACTTTGAAAGCACCCACACTAGAAGAACTAAAAGAACTTACTGAAGCGGGCAATAAAGAAGTGAAAAAAGAATTGACCCAGGCATTTAAAGAAGCGGGCAAATTGCAAAAGGATTTGAAAAAATTGCAAGAGAAATTGGCTGAGAAAAAGAACTTGGATTGGCAGGACAAAAAACAAATAGAAGACTTATTGAAACGCCAAAAAGATTTGGAAAAACAATTGCAACAAGTGCAGCAGGAGAACCAACAAAATATGGAGATGAAGCAGGAAATGAATCAGCAAAATCCTGAGCTGATGCAGAAGCAAGAAGAGTTGCAAAAGATGATGAAAGATGTATTGAATGATGAGATGAAGGAGCTGATGAAACAGTTTGAAGACTTGCTGAAACAGAATGATAAAGAAATAATAAAAGAGAAGTTGAGCGAGATGCAAGTTCAGGATAAAGAAGTGCAGAAAGAACTTGACAGAATGCTGGAAATGTTTAAAAAACTAGAGCTTGAACAGAAGATGCAACAAACGGTGGACAAACTTGATGAGCTGAGCAAAAAACAAGAAAAATTAGCAGAAGAATCGCAACAAAAAGACAGCAAGCCCGAAGATATACAAAAGAAACAAGAGGAATTAAATAAAGAATTTAAGGATGTAGAAAAAGATTTAAAAGATATACAAGAAAAAAATGCCGAATTGGAAAAACCTGATGAAATGCAGGACACCAAAGAAGAACAAAAAGATATAGAAGAAAAGCAAGAAGAAAGCAAAAGCGAACTCAGCAAAAACCAAAAACAAAAAGCAGCAAAAAAGCAAAAAGAAGCGGCCGATAAAATGAAGCAGATGAAGGAGAAGCTCGAGAAAAAAATGCAGGACAAAGAAATGGAGCAAGAGAGTGAGGACTATGATAATCTTCGCCAGATTTTAGAGAACCTATTGCAACTCAGTTTCGACCAAGAAGCCTTGATGGAAGAGCTTAAGGGTGTGAATGGATACAATCCGCAGTTTGTAAAAATTGGTCAGAAGCAGAAAAAATTAAAAGGCGATGCAAGTATTATAGAAGATAGTTTATTGGCACTAAGTAAACGTGTACAACAAATAAGCAAAATTATTAATAAAGAGATAGGACAAATTAATGCCAATATGGATAATACCATAACATTAATGGCCGACAGAAATATATATATGGCCCGTGCCAAACAACAATATGTTATGACGCATGTAAATAATCTTGCGGTGATGTTGAGCGAAGTATTAAAACAGATGCAGGACCAGATGAATGAAAATAGCAGCAGCAAACCCGGAAGTAAAAGTTGTAAAAAACCAGGCAAAAAGAAAAAGAAAGGCGAGGGCGAAAAGAAGGGAGATGGTATAAAGAGCATGAAAGAATTGCAAGACCAGCTCAGCAAAAAAATTGAAGACCTAAAAAAAGGCCAAAAGCCCGGCCAAGGAAAACCTGGAGAAAACGGACAACCCGGCATGACCAAAGAATTTGCACAAGCCGCTGCTATGCAATCCGCAATACGCCAACGTATGCGGCAGATGAGCCAGCAGATGGGCAAAGAAGGAGCCACACAATTGAAACAACAATTGGAACAGATACAAAAACTGATGGACCAGAACGAAAAAGATTTATATAACAAACGTATCACTCCCGAAACATTAAAACGCCAACAAGAAATAATGAGCCGTATGCTCGAAAGCGAAAAAGCCCAACAAGAACGCGAAACCGACAACCAACGCAAAGCCACCGAAGGGCAGGACAAAATAAAAGGCACCCAACAAAAAACCTTCGAAGAATACGTAAAACAAAAAAACAAAGAAGCCGAAATTCTGCGTACTACACCACCTAATTTTAACTTATATTATAAGAACAAGGTGAAGCAGTATTTTGATAAGCAGACGGGGAAGTAATAGGCGATTAGTTATTTGCTGTAAAGTAAATTTCTAATAAAAACTTAATTGTATTTTCAGCTTTACTTTTAATTGTTGTTAATTGATTTTGTGAGAATGCAGGATCAATATTATGGGTTCCATACTGGAAAATATCAATGAATGCTATTGTAGCATCAATATCTTTTTTTATAAATGATTTGAAGGGGTCATTATTAATATTTCTGCAGACATACAGAATTCGTGCTTTTCTAGTTGGGTTCCCTTCATGATAATATATAGAATCTGTAGACCATCTTTTTATATCTTCATCAGATGCTAATTTTCGAAAAAGGTGACTAAATAATTCTCTAATTGAAATAGTAAATTGTCTTATTTTGTCAGAATTTTGTGAATGATACGCTTCAATAGCCCCTTTCCACATTTTATATAATCTAGGGTCAAGTCTTGTTAAATGAGTTTGTAAAAGAATTTCATTCTCATATTGAATTTCATTTTTAAGGCTTTCTTTTTCTTCTGTTATATCTTCATCAATAGAAATTGCTTCTAATAAGTTTGCACTTGAGAAGTACTCTATCGGAGCAATTTTTAATAATGATGGACTAATTTGGGTATAAGTAAGTGGGTTTGTTTCATATGATTTTAAAAGGTTTGAATAGCTATTAGATAGCCCAACAAAGGATGATTTTAAATGATCTGTATTAATGTTGTTAATGGCAAGTTTACTCCCAATATTTACATTAGTTAAGCATGATAAAGATTTTTCTGCGTATACAGAAAGTTGAGTCGCTTTCGCAATGCTTGCTTGAATTGACAAAGTGGCAAGTGATTGTGTTCCTATAATAGTTTTTAAATTTGAAAAACTTGTAATAGTATCAGAATTAATAATATTTGAATATGCTGTAGCAGAAAGTACAGAGGCTTTTGCAATATTCTCTTCATACCAAAGCTTGGTTGATTCAGTAGATATTGCAAGTTGATTCGCAAGTGAGCTCATTCCAGATATAGCTAAAGTTGCTTGCCTTGAATAGTCTATAATTGGTGAAGCAACAGTTAAATGTTGAATATTGGGCAGGTAGGAATGTATTGAACTGAAAGTTGATAACCGATCTTTAATATCGCTAACCGCAGACAATAAACTTGGATTATTTGCTACGGATTGTATAGAATGAATGGCTGCAGTTACTTCATTCAATTTGCCTGTTTGTAAAGATATATAGTCTATCGCTGGTATATAGCTTTCAGTTTCTTTGGTTTCTTCTTTTTGCTCACTCATAATTATTTAACGTGTGTTTTTCAGTAGCAAACATACATAAAAATAGTATATAGATATTCATTTTTCTATTTGTTACACTCATTTATTATATAGCTATTCGGTCAGGCACTAATTCTTTGCTGTATCCAATTTCTACTTAGCCCCAGGTATTGGTATTCCACTTGTGCAAGCCATTGTTTAAATGGTTCTGCTTTAGGTGATGGGATAGATTGAATAATTCGAAGTAAACCTTTTGTATCAGAGGCTTGTACTTTGCGTCTCTTGCCGTCCGCTGCTTCCATCTCAACTAGGGTACAAATTGTACCCCAGTTGCTTTTTAGCATTTCATCACGGCTCAGCATTTTCTTTATATATTGTTTAACATCCATGCTGTCTGTTAAAACTTCAATAACATCTTGAACAGAAAAATACCATTTCTCTTCCTTCTCATCCCACACAGAACGAATCTGTTTGCTTTCAAATAATTTTATATTGCTCATAGTGCTTTAATTTTGAAAAATCTTATATATTATCACCTCAACTTCCTATCCCCCTTTTTACCCATCAAATAATTCTCTCCCGTCACCACATTTTTCCCTGTTTTGCTTTCTAATTCTTTACGTGCATTTTTAGCAACGGCTCCACCAAGTTTGGCAGCTTTTTACCAATGTTGCGTCCCTCTGGGACTTATTCATTATATATAATAGTCCTGTAGGGACGCAACATTGGTAAAAAAGCTTGTCTCTCCATCCCAAGTCCCTTTAGGGACGCAACAGACGGATGTTCCGAACATATGTGGTCTCTTAGGTTTTGAGATTTCAAACCTTTTAGATCTTTATGCTTTTTAACGGTAAGCCCTGTCCATTCTTCATGTATTATATTAGTTAATAAAGCAAATTCATCTCCTTTTTTCACACCATTTTCTTGCCAATAATCAGTTAGTTTGTTACGGGTTTCTTGGCCAGTCATTCGTTGCTGTATCCACTTCTCACCACGTCCCAACTTTTGCCAATTTTCTCTAGCACGTGCTATACTTTGTTCGGGGTTTGCTATTTCCTGCATCCGTTCGTATCCCACTTTTGCAAGCCATTGTTTAAAGGGTTCTGCTTTGGGTGATGGGATGGATTGAATGAGACGGAGTAATTGTTCAACATCAGCTACATCTGTTTCTCTTAATTTGCCATCCGTCGCCTGCATTTTCAACTGTCCGATTTTTTCGGACACTTCACTGCCTTCCTTTGTTAGCTTGGATTTTAAATCAGCCCAATACTTTCTTGGTCTATCAGAGCCAGTGAGTATTTCTATCACATCAATAACAGAGAAATACCATTTCTCTGCTTTCTCATCCCATACAGAACGAACCTGTTTGCTTTCAAATAATTTTATATTACTCATAAAAATATATTTTTTAACTCATGCAAACATACAATTACAATACATTTAGTTATCCCAAAGATATCCAAGAGAATTCCACGAAAAATAAAAGACTTATATCAACTATTTTGTAAATGTAATGGTGCCATTGCCACTCGTAACCGTTAGTCCTGTTCCGCTGCATGATAAAGTAATATCAGCGTCACTTGGCTTTGGAGGCCTCTTATCGGGATAACCGGTACATTTAACATAAGGCTGTACTGCATCGTATGTAATAGAACAAGTCGTTCCACTCATTTTATAGGTAAAAGTAAATACCATAGGTGTGCAAATTCCTTGGCAATCTTTATTAGAAAAAGAACCTTTTTTATCACTACCAAATTTCCATATCACACCATGAGGATCGCCACAAGCAGGGCTGTACCAAGTTCCTTCAGGGCAACCGCCTGAACCGCCTGACACATTACTTGCATCGGGCCAATGCCCATTTTTACCTGAATATTTTCCGCTACATTCATTAGATGCTTTAAATTTTAGTTCTTCATCTTTGCAACGGTATTTATATCCTAAATTTTTAGCACTTTTATCGGGCCAATAATAACCAGTCCAAGTTTCTATATTTGAATTATATTTATATCTAAATTCCGTGTTAGGTGTATATAATCCGTCGTCAACAATTATTACTGAATAATCAGGAGCATAACCTGGAAGGGCGTATGTGTGTTTTAGTTCAAGCACCCCTTTTTTACATTTTTTGCAAGATACAACCAGGAAGGTGAGCGTTATATACAGTAATATTTTTGTAGCTTTTGGCATTTCTTATAATTCAATCAATTTCCTAGTCGTATGGCTTTTCGGTAACGCCCCGTTATTTTTAAATGGTTGCTGGTCTCCATTTGTTTAATAAAATAATGTTGTACAGAAAAAGAGAAGTCGGGGAATAATATAAGTTTATAATGCTTACACTTATATTATAAATAAAGTATCTTTATCTAAAACTTCTCTGGTCTATCATTAAGCAATGGTAGAAAGGAAACTTTCGGTGCAAACATAGGTGATATTTTTAATATTCTATATACTATGCAGCTTTTTTGCCACAGTTGAGGGCAACAAATTATATAGGTTAATTTTTATATAGCTTCCTTGAACAGAAATATTATATAATACCTAGCCGTTCATAGCTATAAGATGGATTAAAACCTATATGCCACAGAAAGTAAACCAACTCTGTTGTTCAAATTGAGATTATATAAATCTAAACTGCGATTTTTCCCAAAAGGGTCGTATCCAAATTTATAGGTAGTATTTGAATAAGAGATTGATGGATTAATTTCAATGGCCATAAGTATATGCGGAGCAAGTTCCCATAATAAGCCAATTGTATAGGGAATATTAATTTGATGGATTATAGTGTGGTCGGTTTGTTCTCTAGAATTAAACACAGGGTTCTTTACTGTTTTGGCATCATCGGAATAGGTATAACTTGCATTGATACCATGAAAAAAACTTACATTTTTGTTGATAGCTTTTCGCCACTCAAGCCCCAGTTCAATTCCTTCTGAATGGCCTGCCCTGGTGGTAGGGTAATTATTGGTGCCACTATAGTTTGTGGAATTTGAATAACCCGTTAGGTTTATAAGACCCGTTTTAAAAAATAATCTTTTGCCAATTTGGAATTTATACTTTATCTGGGCATTCGATAAGGAAAAATTGGAGAAGCCTATATATAGTTCTTTGGTTTTATTTTGAGCCTGTATATTCCTACAAGTTATAAGAATTAAAAAAAAAGATAGGAATATTTTCATAAAGGATATTTTATTATTTGTAAATAACAGTGCTTATATTTATTTTTTCAAAATCCCGGCAAACAACTTATCATACAAAGGCTTTACTTTTTCCCATTCAAATTGCTCTGCATCGTGTCTTGCATTTTGGCAAATGGTTTTTACCTTTTCCTGGTTGTTTAATATATATTCTATCTTTTCTACAAAGGCATCTTTATCGCCCACCGGAACTAAGAATCCATTTTCACCTTCTCGTATAAAATACTTATTGCCCCCAATAGCTGTAGATATAACCGGCAGACCCAATGCCAT
>JAYVCI010000058.1:0-7827 GCA_043750035.1 Chitinophagaceae bacterium | reverse complement strand
CCGTTTTTATGAGTAGGGTCGTTCATCAGACCTGTAAACCCAGCAGAGAATTTTATCTCTACAGGCTTAAACTCATAAGGAGGAACTTTTGCTTGGGCAACTACTGCCAAGGGCAAAAGAACAGCGATGATATATTTAGTTAAAAATGACACGATTCTATTATAAAGCACTTTTAGTTAGATACGTTTTATTATATATTCTAGTTTTACAAAGGAAAAGGTCCGAATTCATACCCTTCAAATAGCGTGTACTCTACTGTATAGTTAAATATTTCAAGCGTGGTAACTGTCCCTACAACTTTTATCTTACCCAAATTGGCTTTCCATTCACCCGTTACAGGTGCAGGTAGAAAACAATAGCTAACACTTGCAGAAGCTCCTTCAACCACTCCTTTCAAATCGGCTGTAAGTAATCCACCAGCAAGAGAAGCACCGATGCCCAGTCCAAAACTTATGGTTGCACCTAATTCGGCACAGACTTTTGGAGCATCGCAGGTAGTTTGGTGGCTCAATGTGCCCGTAACACCAATAGAAGCTTCTAAAATCGCATCCAATGAAGCTACATAAGGAATACCATATATGGGGAACCTGCAAGTGATACCTGCTGAAACACCTACTGTGCCTGCTATTTTTTCAACATCTTTAATCCTGCATGGGCCAAGACAACATTTTTTTGACATGGTGAGCGTTAATCCCCCTTTAACGGCAAATGACGGTGTACATGGACTGCCCGGAGCCTGCGATACAACCTCGGAGGCATCTTTAAGTGCTTTGCCAAGTTTGGTAAAGTCCACAGCAAATGGGGTTGCAGCAAGTTCAATATTTTCGTTAACCGTGGTGATGGTTGATCCCAGGGTAACAGTGTTTGCATTAGCAGCTACATTTATTACTGTGGTTGCTCCTAATAAGCCAGTAGCTGGTGGAGAAACTGCAGCAGGTGCAAAATTAACCAAGGGATGACAGGGGCCGTCAAAAGTAAGTATAGCTATATCTCTAATATTCTTAGGCTGGTTTGTACAACAAGGAAGTGCAAAGCCTGTCAAGTTATTGGGCCTGATTACGCCATTTGCACTATAGCTAACACCTCTAACCTTATAAGTAGCTGAAACATTAATATTGTTAAAATTGGGAGGTAAGTTGATCTGTATGTCATTTCCGACTAATTGGCCAAAAGGTGTTTGCCAGGTAACAGTTCCTTCATTGCCAGGATAAATGTCTGCATGCAAAGTAGCTGTTCCGTCAGCACAATTCATAGCTACAGGTATTACACAGTTGATGCTGAACACTTCTAAATCTTGTACTACAGTTCCTTGTTTTCTAACTATCTCGTGCATGCCACCCAAAGAACCATGGAACAAACAACCGCTATGCTCGTGGGCAACCCCATCAGCTTCGGTACTACAATTATAAGTGCTTAGTATTGCAGCTCCATCGGCTGCACCACCTTGTGGCCTGCTAAACACAACATCATAAGCAGCATTTAAACTTGCATGAACACTGTTACCCGGTTCAGGGCATTGTGCTATTAATGGCCAAACACGACCTTGCCAATTTTTGGTCTGGTTATGACGAATCGACATGTCATTTGGAGTTACCTGATAATTAATAGGACCTTGCACGGTTATGGTAACATTACCCTCTTCGTACTTGTCAGTAGTTTTACCTTGCTGTCCTTTAAAATCACTGGATTCTCCAGTCTGCTTACTCACATATAAATACTGGCGAGGAAGGTCTTGTGCTAACAATGCAGGAATTTGTCCTACTAATAATGCAAGCAGCAATAATGATTGAATTTTGTTTCTGAGCAATTTCATAATGCGTTCTATTTGTTGAAATCTTGATTCAAAAGTAGTCTATTATAAATAATACTTCCAAATTATTTTATCGAATTTGTAAGGTTTTACAAATATTCATTTTAGCCTCTTTTGGTAAAATAACCACCATGGTAAAAGATACTTGATAGTTAGATTGTTAAATGACCATTTGGTCATTTTCTCAAATTCAAATATTCCAAGCCTTACATTTTGACTAAGTCAGGCGTTTTATTTTGATATTTTTGGGCTGAGAAATGATAAGGGGAACAGTCTCTACACTTACCACACTATTGTCCAGTCCAAATGCCCTGGTAGTAGGCGTGCTCAATTTTTTCAATTGGAAATACATGTCTAAAGTAAAGTCTTCCAAAAAAGGCAGGTCGTTTTCGTAACTCATAAATCTATCAAAAATTACAAACTGAAAATCTCCAGCTATATGATATTTTTCTAATGATTTATAGCGGCTTGTAATAGATACTTCGTGGTGTTTTACCAGCTCGTCAATTACTTTTCTGAAATACATATTTATTCTTTGCTCCACCCTAAAGCCCAAATTAAAATCAACCCTGATCACTTTCCCGGGTATTAAATGGTGAACTTTGTACTCCACAGTATGTGGCTCATCGCTGGTGTTTACATGCAATAGCCAGTAAACGTCTGCCCTTTTTGGTTTTTTCTTCAGTATGCTATTTATAATCTTAGCTTCTATCAGGTTGGGATAATTAGAGTTAGTTAGATAAACCAAATTGCCTGCATGTTTTGGGATTTCTGTATCGGCATGCAACTCTTCTATCATGGGCAAATATTTATGGATGTCATTATAATGAATATAACGTTTCTGTATTTGCCGGGCTCTATGCCATATATACATCACAAACAACAGGCCTGAAGCTAATATGAGTGTGATAAAACCGCCATCTTTAAATTTACTAAGGTTTGCCACCAAAAAGGTTATCTCAACAGTAAGAAACACCAAGGTAAGCGAAACCACAATCATTGGGTTTATCTTTCGGGACAGCAGCCAGGCCGTAAGCAATATGGTGGTCATTAACATGGTTAAAGTGATGGCAAGCCCATAGGCAGCCTCCATCCTTCCTGATTCTTTAAAATATAAAACCACACAGATACAACCTAGCCAAAGTATATTATTGATACTGGGCACATATAATTGTCCTCTATGTGCTGTTGGATATTTAATACCCACTTTAGGCCAAAAGTTTAACCGCATGGCCTCACTTATTAAGGTGAAAGAACCACTAATTAGAGCTTGGCTGGCAACAATAGCTGCAATAGTGGCCACTGTTATACCGTAAGGTAAAAACCAATGTGGCATCAATGAATAAAACATTTTTTCAGGTGCGGCTTGCCCATTATGGGCAAGTAAAAATGCTCCCTGCCCAAAGTAGTTTAATAAGAGTGTTGTCTTAACAAAAATCCAACTTATACGGATATTGATACGGCCACAATGCCCCAAATCACTATATAATGCTTCGGCTCCCGTGGTACATAAAAAAACGGCTCCCAATAACCAAAAGCCTTGCGGATATTCAGCCAAAAGTTGATAAGCATAATAGGGATTAATCGCTTTAATAATTTCAGGATATTGAATTAAACCTACCACACCCAATACGCCCAGCATAGTAAACCAAATAAACATTAATGGGCCAAAAGTTTTACCAACTAGGGTTGTCCCCCAACGTTGGAATGCAAATATTATGGTGATTATCACAATCACCATCGGTACTATCTGGTCGGTAGTGATGTTGGGATTAATCATTTGAAGTCCCTCAAGTGCTGAGGTAACAGAAATAGGAGGGGTGATAAAACCATCAGCCAAAAGTGTACATCCGCCAATAATAGCTGGAACATATAACCATTTGCGGTATCGCCTTACCAAAGCAAACAAAGAAAATATGCCTCCCTCACCATTGTTATCAGCCCGTAGGGTAAGTATAATATATTTAATAGTGGTTTGTATGGTCAGTGTCCAAAAGATGCAGGAAATGCCACCTAGCACCAGCAATGGGTCGAAACGTAATACGCCACCTTCAACACCATGGCCTTGTTTTATGATGGCATCCATTACATACAAAGGCGACGTACCTATGTCGCCATATATGATACCCAATGTGATGAGCAGGGTGCCGAACGAATAACGGTTGATTGTGTTTCCTTGGACTGGAGATTCCATTGTGAAATTAGTGGGGCAAATTTATCGGAACTTAAAACCGTATTGTTATCGGGTGCTTAAATTTTATTTGCTTGATAATGTATATAATGTATCGCCCTAACAAAAAAAACCGGCTATTGACCGGTTTTTAAATGAATATTTTTAAAATATTTCTTAGTTTTCAACCGCTACTTCTCCTGCCAGCTTAGAGTCAACAAGGATACGCCCGCAGTTTTCGCAAACTATAATTTTTTTGTGTTGCTTAATTTCTATCTGTCTTTGAGGTGGTATAGAAGCAAAACAGCCACTGCACGAATCGCGTTCGATGATGGATACGCCCAATCCGTTTCTTACATTGCTGCGGATACGATAATAGGCTGAGTATAATCTTTCATCAACAATTTTGTGGGCTGTTTTACGGTGCTTGTCCAATTCTTTTTCTTCTTTGGTGGTCTCTTCTATAATATTGTCCAATTCGCTTTTTTTATTGGCAAGATCTTTATTGCGTTCGCTAATCTCTTCTTTTAGTTTCTCTACCAGTTCGTTTTTGTATTTTACCTCTACTTGAAAGTCTTTGATTCTTTTTTCAGCGGCCTGAATTTCTAAACCTTGAATTTCTACCTCTTTAGTAAGGGCATCATACTCACGGTTGTTTTTTACATTGGTAAGCTGGCCATCGTACTTTTTGATTAGTGCCTGCGATGTTTTGATATTGTGCTTATTGGTCGCGATGGTCTCCTCCAGTTTGGCAACCTCTGTGTTTAAGTTTGATTGACGGGTTTCGAGTCCGGCTATCTCATCTTCAAGGTCTGCCACTTCAAGTGGTAACTCTCCACGCATCGATTTTACCCGATCAATCTGAGAGTCGATAAGTTGTAGTTTGTAAAGTGCTTCTAGTTTTTGCTCAACGGTAGCTTCCATGTTGTTTATTAATAATAGTTTATGGGGTTGGTATCTATTGCCGAAATTTGGGCTGCAAAAGTAAGGTATTTTTCTCTCAATTTTTCCAAAAGCAATTCATTTGTAAATATTTCACTTTCATAATGCCCTATATCGCACAACAGCATGGCATCTTCGGCAATAAAAAAGTCGTGGTATTTAAAATCGGCTGTTATGTATGCGTCTGCTCCAGCACTCCTCGCAATTTTTTGCAAGAAGCTTCCGCTTCCGCCGCAGATTGCTACTTTTTTTATTTTGCCCTTATATGATTTGGTATAGCGGATACTAGAAAGATTCATCTTCGTTTTCAAATATTCAAGCCAAGCAGCAACTTCCATTTCATTTTCGAGTTCGCCAATTGCACCGCTTCCTATTTGTGGGTGGTTATTCAAAACAGAATACCAATCAAAAGCAACTTCTTCATAAGGATGGGAAATAATCAGTGCTTTTTGTACTTGGCTTTTTAAATGCACAGGTACAATAGTTTCAATCCTTGTTTCATGTTCGTAGTGGATTTGATGTTTTTCTCCAACGAAGGGATTGGTTCCTTCGCCCGCTTTAAAGGTTCCTGTTCCTTCAGTATTATAACTACAGTTGTCATACAAGCCAATAGTGCCCGCACCTGCGGCAAACAAAGCATCACGAACTTCTTGGGCTTTCTCATTAGGCACAAACGTGACAAGTTTTAAAAGTTGCCCTTCTTTATGTTGTAGTATCTGCAAATTCTGTAATCCAAGCTTCTCTGCTATTTTATGATTCACTCCCCACAGCACATTATCCAAATTGGTGTGAATGGCATAAATGGCGATATCGTTTTTAATAGCCATTGTTACGCAACGTTGCACATAATCTGCACCCGTAATGCGTTTGAGCCCGCCAAAGATGAGCGGGTGATGGGCAATGATCATATTACAATTATTATCAATCGCTTCTTGCAATATCGCTTCTGTAACATCTAAAGTAATGAGAGCTTTTGTAAGCTCAGCATATGGATTGCCGATAAGCAAGCCGCTGTTATCATAGCTTTCTTGCAGATGGGGCGGTCCTATACTGTTAAGGTAATTGCAGATTTCGTGTATTTGCATGGGGCAAAAATAGTGGAATGTGGTACTTTACCACTCAGCTGTTTTATAATTAATGATTAACTGATTTATTATATATTTATATTCTACATCCTTGCATTTTAAATAACTAATATATATTAGTATGTTTCTATGTTGTTCCGCATCAAAAGTTATAGGCAAAATAGTTTCATCTTCAAAATATATTTTATTTTTATTTGCAACATTTAATGCTTTTAAAGCTGAAATACTATCTGAGAAGTATAGAACATATATTTCTATTGGAGAACAAGGAGTCTTTGATTTAAATTGCATACAGCCCAGCGATTGAACCTTGCTAAATAAATTTGTCAGAAAGTTTTTATTGAGAGAGTTTGGGATACGATATAAAGAGTCAGAATATTTATTAAAACTACCTATATGTGATCGTATAGCTGTATCAACTATTAAAGAGTATATTTGTTTAAAATTAGTTGAACCAGAAGCCTTAGTAATATTTAGAGTGTCAAATTGCAGCTCATTTTGTGCACGGACTTCTATATTAAACAAGAAACTTAGTATAAAAGTTATTATAACACATCTACGAAGCATTACGCAAAAGTAATGCTTTTGGCATTACAAATTCACTTAACTTCATTTCCCAATCCACTTATCCCACACCCTCCTGTTAACAATTGCTCCCCTTGATTTTCAACATGTGGAAAAATGCAATTTTATACTAAGACTTTCTGTGAATAATTATACAACGCCCATTTAACTAATTATATTAAGTTTTTCACACTTTTAATGTACAAAGTTTCTGGGCTAAAGTCCTGCCCGTTTTTCCATGCTATGCTGTCAAACTGTTTGGAAACTTGATTAAAATAACTTTCATTTTGTAGTTCGGTAAAAATTCCCAAATTCAAATATGGCTTTACATCAAAATAGCGAATCTCTTCGGTATCAAATTTAAGTTGAAGGATATAATTCTTCAAGGCTTTAACCTCTAATACTTTTTTCATTTTACTGCAAAGGTTTTATGTTAAGTAACGTAGTTCCGTTTTTAGCTAATTCCCAGTTAGCCATCAGTTCTTCACGATGCAATTCAATCCAGGCCAACACTAATCTTAATTTACTTTTAGGCAATTCGCCTTCTAATACTTCACTGTCGGTAATTGAAATTACTGGCATAAAAGCGAATTGATATTTTTCAGCAAAAATAAATAATATTTCGTGTTATAAATAACTAAAGTTTTCTTCCTTATATTGGTTGCCCCCATTTAGCGTCTAGGGCCCTCAAAATCTAAAATCTTCATTGTGGCTGGTTTTTATTTCATCGAATGAAACGCTACTCTGTTTCCTTCGGTATCGATAAAGTGGGCCATAAAACCGTTCGGGCCTAAAGAAGTTTTAGGCATGATTATTTTCCCTCCTGCTTTCTCCACTTTTGCAAGCGGTGTGCTTAAATCATCGCCCCCATTGAGGTAAACAACAGAACCCTTACTGGAGGGTTCGTAACCTTCGCTTTCAACGAGTCCTCCACCAATGCCTCCGTTTTTTGTGTCATAGGGAAACATTCCGTATTTCATTTGCGGATGGGGCATCACATTTATTTCTACTCCCATAATTGTTTCATAAAACTTTTTTGCTCTGTCGAAATTTTTTACTGGAATTTCAAACCAGTTGATTGCGTTTTTCATTTTGATTTTGTTTTTAATTGTTTATTACTTTATTCTTTGCCTCTCAGGAATTAGGAACTATTCTGTTTTTAAGTATCAATTAATTCCTTCCATTTTCAAAATAGCACGAATCTCTATTTTCCAATCGGCATCTTGAAAGCGAGGATCTGATTTTGTTATTGCTAT
>JAYVCI010000057.1:0-5144 GCA_043750035.1 Chitinophagaceae bacterium | reverse complement strand
ATTGGAGGAAATAAATATTAACAAAAGTGAATTTCATGGAGAATGGAACTATACTATTAAACCAAATTTTGAACAAGTTATTTCTTGACAGTTACTAACATCAAAAACATAATCGGGCCAGTTGGTTTTAAGTTTTATCGTTAGTTCTGTTGCCATTATTTTTCCGTTAACAGATAAGGTATACCCATTTGCTATCCTATCGGAGTTTATGGCCACATTCCCATCTTTATCTATTCTCATCCCTACTGGTGCAGTAGAAGTGGGGTCTTGCTGCGGTGCAATAACAAAGCCTGCGGCAGCATTATAATAAGTGTTCCATGAAATTGTATTGAATGCACAATCCTGCCCCGTATTTTGTTTAAGGGTTTGTCCATCGTTCCAAAAAATACCTTGGTCATTAGCCTTTTGTATTGGGTTGTAGGTTGTGTTGCTACTTAATCTGTTAACCAAAAATATATTTCTTGAGCCTGTAGCAGTATTACCTGGAGGCTTGGTTCCCCAATATGATGATATAATATCATAATCATGCCCTATTTGAACATGCAATGGATAACGTGCATTTTTCAATCCCACGCCAGCCCACCCATTGTCATTCACTGAAAATAAATCGGCATAGGTTGTTGAACCTTGAAAGGTTGTTTTGCTCCTAACCCATATATACGGATTTAATGTAGGACCAGCATTACATGGCCATGCCACATTGGTATATAATCGTGTCAGTAATAAATTTGCATCAGATGATGTTAAAATTTCTGTCTGTGCATCTGGTGCAGCAGTGCCAATCCCAACTTGTAATGTTGTGGAGGTAACACCATTTGTTGGCGGTGTCCAATTTTGCCCGCTCACACCATAAGCACAAGCAACGAATAAAATAAGGAATAATTTTTTAGTCATAATATAATAGTGGGTTTTTTAAAGAGTTTTTGTGTTCGTAAGGTGAAAGAAATTTCTCATTGATTAAATCATACGATAATTGCCGCACTGTACTTTCAATTTAAGAAGAGGCAAATATGTAAAAAAAAAAATCGATTCACTGCAAATAAAGTTATCAACAATTTTCAAATTGTACCAATTCTTACTTCAAAATAATGCTTCCCTCCCGATAGCTATCGGGAAGCTATCGGGAGGGAAGCTATCGGGACTATTTTGAACTAAGTAAAGGTATTAAAAGTGGCTGGTCTCGTTCAATAAACGAGACACAACCACAGGCATGCGTAAGCAAACAGACAACTGATATACATCCCGCATACTTGCGGGAACCACCAACCGCCTACCCACACTCCCCCATCACACTTGTGGTGAGCGAAGCCGAACCACTCACAAGCATTTTTTTACACTCCCGTTATTAAACCTTACCTATTTTTGCTTGTCATTAACTTTGCTTGTCCCGATACTTCGGGATTGGGAGCCAAAGGGGAATTTGAAAAAAACAGGATTATATATATTATTTATGCTGATTGTTGGTAGTGCTCACGCACAGATTACCAGCAACAAGGGCACCGACTTCTGGGTGACCTATGCCAACCACTACGAAGGCAGCAATAGCCAGATGGCATTATATATTACTTCGGATGTAAACACCAGCGGGGCTGTGGCCATACCGGGCAGTTGGAGCACCACCTATACCGTGAGTGCAAATTCAGTAACGGTAATATCGATCCCGCAAACTTATGCCATTATGAACTGCACCGAGTGTACGCAGGACAAGGGCATTAATGTAACTTCAGCAGACCCCGTGGTGGTATATGCCCATATATATTTCAAAAACAAATCGGATGCAACCCTGGTGCTGCCCACCGAAACGGCAGGGCGGGAATATTATATAATGGGGGCAACACAAATGAAAACGGGGTATAATAATAGCTCAGGCGTGTATAGTGCAAGTCAGTTTCAGATAATTGGATTGTATGATAGTACCCAAATAGAAATTACGCCAACGGCAGGCAGTATCGGTGGGGCACATACGAAGGGCTCTACATTTAATATATATTTAAACAAAGGGCAAGTTTACCAATACCAAAGCGACACAGATTTAACTGGAACCTATATAAAATCGGTAACCAGTAGCGGTACCAATTGCAAGCGTGTGGCAGTATTTGCGGGCAGTACTTGGACCCCGTTGGGATGCAGCGGTGCAAGCAGCGGCGATAATTTATACCAACAACTATATCCCATTAGTGCTTGGGGGAAAGCATTTGCCACCGCACCCTGGAAAACACGAACAGGAGGAGATGTATTTAGGATATTGGCATCGGTGAACAGTACCACTGTGAAAATTAATACCTATACCTCTGTATCGCTCAATGCAGGTCAGTATTATGAATGGATGACGGATTCGCCGCAATATGTAATCGCAGATCAACCTATATGCATGGCTGAATTTCAACGAACGCAAAATTGTGACGGCGTTACCGGCGACCCCAGTATGGTGATACTTTCGCCCGTAGAACAGCAATTGAGTAATATTACTTTATATAGTTCGCCCTATTATCAAATAAGCGGACACTATATAAATGTATTAATGAAAAGTACTGATACCAGTAATTTTTATTTGGACAATAAAAAAGTAGTGTGGCAAACGGTGCCTGCAAATACTACTTATGCATACTCGCAAACTACTGTAAATAGTGGCAACCACACCCTTACCGCCGATAGTGGTTTCAATGCAATTGCTTATGGTTTTGGCACGGTAGAAAGTTATGGCTATAGTGCCGGGGCAAATATTGTAAACTTGGTACAACATATAGAACTGGGGGGCACCAAAAAAGAATGCAAAGGACGGAAAATACAGTTCATAGGTTTTTGTGTGTATACACCTACTAAATGGAAATGGGATTTTGGAGATGGGGCCACTGACAGCGTACAAAATCCCTATCATATATATACTGATACCGGGACTTTCATAGCCAGTTTGGTTACGTTAAAATCGAATGGGAATGATTGCAGTTCGCAAGACTCAACAATATATAAAGTAGTAATAGCTTTAATGCCTGTTGCAGATTTTACTTATGACAATGTATGCAGCAAAGGAAATGTGAACTTTTATAATAAAAGCAGTATTGGGAAAGGCAGTATTACAACCTATTATTGGGACTTTGGTGATGGTAGTGCCACTACTACCACAATAAATCCTACCCACCATTATAATAGTACAGGAACGTATACGGTAAAACTTACCGCAATTTCTAACTCAGGGTGCGATTCCACCATCACAAAAACAATAGTGGTAAACGAAACACCGGCTGCAAATTACACTAATACTTCTCTGTGTTATCCTGATAGCATTGTTATATTCGATTCATCCACCTTGAGTAATATATTTAAAACAAATTACAATTGCTCTAAAACATACATACGCTGGGGTGATGGAACTGTGAGCGATACGGTATTTAACCAAATAGGCAACCAAAGTTTCAAACATAAATATACTACTTATGGCACCTACAGTGTCACTATTATAGTAAACGATTGTTATAAAACTTGTGTGGATTCATTTACCAAATCTATTATTATATATGACAAGCCAAAACCAAAATTTGTAGTATACGGTGGCTGCCAAAAAGATAGTTTCGATATTATAGACTCGTCCAGCATTGCTTATGGCAGTATTACCAAATGGGAATGGAACTTTGGCGATGCAAGTACCAAAACATATACGAGCAAGTTGACCAGTTTTAAGAAAGCATATACCAATGATGGCGTGTATTTGGTTTCACTAAAAACATATAATGCCAATAGTTGTTACGATACTGTTTCGCAATACATAACCATCTATCCCAAACCTAAGCCAGGCTTTACTTTTGCCAATGTATGTTATCCTTTCACGGCTACTTTTAATGATACTTCCAGCATCAAATCAGGAAGTATTATATATAAAAGAATTTATTTTGGCGATGGTAAAGATAGTATTTTTACAACCAGTACTGTGGGCCATACTTATGCAACAGCAGGCACCTATAAGGTTAAATTATATCTGGAGAGTGATATGGGTTGCAAAGATTCGGTAAGCAAAAGTATTATAATATATCCCAAACCAAGTGTAAGTTTTACCGTAACCAACTCATGCCTGAACGACTCCGTTCCATTTACTGAAAGTTCAACGGTTTCCACGGGCTCCATCACCAAAAGGTATTATGATTTTGGAGATGGAGATACAGCAACATATTATACCACCAAAAGTAGTTTCAAAAAATTATATAATGATACCGGAACTTATAGCGTTAAACTTATTATATATACAGATAAAGGATGTACAGACAGTTTAAGCAAAAATGTTTATATAGCACCTTTGCCCAGCCCCATATTCTCTACAGCCAATGTGTGCTACCAGGACACTGCACTGTTTTATGATTCTACCAATATATACAATTCCAATATAAGCAAATGGAGTTGGGATTGGGGTGATGCACAAACTACCACTTATACCACTTATAGCAATTCAATAAAACATTATTATAGTACTTCGGGTATCTATAAAGTGGTTTTAAAAATAACCAATACCACCAATTGTTATGATACATTTTCGCAGTATATACAAATATATAAAAAGCCTTCCATGGGTTTTACCACAGCCAATAGTTGCTTGAATGACAGTGTGATATTTACCGATACTTCTACCTCTTCAGATGGTGTGATTATAAGCAGGGACTGGGACTTTGGCGATGGAAATGCCTCCAGCGGCAACGACAGTATTGTGAAACACCGTTATAATAGTATTGGCAGCAAAACAATAAAACTTATTGCCATTTCACAATACGGATGCAAGCAAACCTATTCAAAAGTTATTACAATAGATACAGTCCCTATCCCCGCTTTCTCCAATACCACAGGCTGTGCAAAAGACAGTATCACCTTTACCAATAGCAGTACAATAAAGTCTGGAACCCTATCAAATTATTTATGGATTTGGGACGATACAACCACATCCGCAGTAAATAATAAGAACAACATTAATCATGCTTATGGGAAAGGTGGCTATAAAAATGTTTCCTTGATTGCATACTCTGCCAAGGGTTGCAAAGACACAGTTACCAAAACTATCTATATAAATCCCCGACCCAATGTTACTTTTTCCACGCCCGGAATATGCTTCAAAGATTCAGTTACGTTTGTAGATTATTCTACACTTGATAGTGGCAGTATTA